>JAYVRO010000508.1:0-11444 GCA_043776165.1 Rubrivivax sp.
GAGCTTGGCGGTGTCGACGAACTACGCCCAGCGCATCGCAGGCAGCATCGACGTGGTGGGCATCTCCAACTTCGTGAGCTTCTTGGAAAACACCGAGAGCTACCGGCGCGACTTGCGCCGCGTTGAATACGGCGACGAACGCGACCCCGCCATGCGCGCCTTTTTGACCAGCATTTCGCCACTTACCAACGCCCATCGCATCACCAAGCCGATTTTTGTGGTGCAGGGTCGCAATGACCCTCGGGTGCCCTGGACCGAGGCAGAACAAATCGTCGCCAAAGCCCGGGCTAACAATCCACATGACAATGCTGTGTGGTACTTGCGCGCTGAGAACGAAGGCCACGGTTTTGCGCGCAAAGAGAACGCCGACTTTCAGTTTTATGCCATGGTCATGTTCTTGCGACGAACAATGGGTTTGTAGCCCATAAAAGCACGGATCAAGTCAGTCGAACTTGATGCCCAGTTTTTTGATGACGGCACCCCAGCGCTCGTACTGCTCCTTGACCGAGGCCGCATGTTCGGCCGGTGTGGAGGACAAAATTTCGGTGCCGCCATCTACAAAGAGTTTTTCCACTTCAGGCGACTTGAGGGCCGCCGCCAGTGCGGCATTGACCTTGGTCAACACCTCTGGCGACATGCGCGCCGGGCCAAACATCTGCATGCCACCGGGCACGTCTATACCAGGCACACCTGCTTGCTCCATGGTCGGCAATTTGCCCAGTGCCACATAGGGCTTGGCGTCAGTCACGGCCAACATTTTGACCTTACCGGCACGGGCATTGTTGATGGCTGTGGTGGGGCCATCAAAAAGCAGCTGCACTTGGTTGCCAATGAGCGCCATGGTGGCGTCGCCCGAGCCTTTGAAGGGCACATGCACCATCTCGATCCCGGTTTGCTGCATCAACATCTCGCCCACCAAGTGCGACGTCGAGCCCAGCGAAAAGGAGCCGAAATTGAGCTTGCCTGGGTTCGCTTTGGCGTACGCCACCAGCTCCATCAAGGTGTTGTAAGGCGCTGCTGCGGGCACCGTGAGCACCGTGCTCGAGCGCGCCACGAACATCACCGGGGTGAGGTCTTTTTGCGCGTCGTAGGGCAGCTTGCTGAAGAGGTGCGGGTTTTGTGCCGCAGTGACTGAAATTGTGTAGAGCAAGGTGTGACCATCGGCCGGCTGGCGAATGAGCTCTTGCGTGCCGATGATGGTGCTGGCGCCGGGCTTGTTGTCCACGATCACAGGCACACCCAGCGCTTGCTGCAAGCGCTGCGCCAGCATGCGGCCCTGGATGTCAGTCTGCCCACCCGGCGGGAAGGGCACGATGATGCGAATGGGCTTACCGGGGATGGGGAAAGTCTGGGCCAGCGCAGGGCCCATGGCCATCCCCAGCAAAAGCGCGGCCAAGAACGCAAGACAGCAATGAACTCGGGTCATCAGGGGTTCTCCATAGCGGTGAGGCTTGATATCGTTTAAACCGAAAGCTAAGTGTGCTGCGAGCCTGCGGCGCTGCTCATTCGTACAAGCCCGAGGATTGAAGATGCACGACACCGTTATTCGCAATGGCACCCTCATCGACGGCAGTGGTGCGCCACGCACAGTGGGCGACATCGCCATCGATGGCCCGCTCATCACGCAAGTCGGCGGCCAAGCAGGCGCGGGCAAGCGAGAGATCAACGCCGATGGTGCACTCATCACGCCGGGGTGGGTGGACGTGCACACCCACTACGACGGCCAAGTCACCTGGGACCCTTACCTCACGCCGTCAAGTTGGCATGGCGTGACCACGGTGGTGATGGGCAATTGCGGCGTGGGCTTTGCGCCCGTCAAACCCGACCGCCACGAGTGGCTCATCGGTTTGATGGAAGGCGTTGAAGACATCCCTGGCGCCGCCTTGGCGGAGGGCATGAAGTGGGAGTGGGAGACCTTTGCTCAGTACCTCGATGCCGTGGCGCGCAAACCTCTGGCCGTGGACGTAGGCGCACAAGTGCCGCACGGCGCACTGCGCGTTTACGCCATGGGCGAACGAGGTGCCGCCGAAGACAGCGTGGCCACGATGGACGACATCAACGCCATGGCGACTGAATTGCGCAGCGCTTTGCGCGCCGGTGCCATGGGCTTCAGCACCTCGCGCACGCTCATCCACCGGGGTGCAGACGGCGTGCTGGTGCCCGGCACTTTTGCACCGCGCGATGAGCTTTTTGGCATTGGTCGGGTGTTGGGCGAAGAAGGCCATGGCGTGTTCCAGATGACGTCCAACCACATCGACATGCTGATTGAGACCGAGTGGATGATGGAACTTGCGCGTGAGACAAAACGCCCTGTGCTCTTCAACTTGCAGCAGATCGATCAAGCGCCGCATTTGTGGAAGAAGTTGGTGGCGCGGCTGGACGAAGCACGCGCGGCAGGCGTACCGCTCATCGGCTCAATACCGGGCCGCCCGGCCGGTGTGCTGTACAGCTGGCGTGCGTCGTCGCAGCCCTTTCACTTTCACGGTGCCTGGCGGGCAACGTTTGAGATGAGCATCGAGCAGCGCATCGCACGCATGGGCGATCCGCAGGTTCGGGCGCAATTGCTGGCCGAGCAAGTGCCCGTCAAGGACGAGCGCGCCGCCTTCATGCTGCGCAGCTTTGACAAGATGTACCGTGTGGACCCAGCGCAGCCCAACTACGAGCCGGCACCCAGCGAATCAGCCGCAGCGCTGGCCGCAGCGCGCGGTGTGAGCCCCCTCGAAGTGGTCTACGAGTGGTTGATGGCTGACGGCGGAAACGGCATCATTTATTTCCCCATCTTCAACTACTCGTACAACGATTTTTCGCACCTGCACCAGCTGTTACAGCATGACATGACTATGCTGAGTTTGGGCGACGGTGGCGCGCACGTGGGCTACATCACCGACGCGGGCCTGCCCACCTTCATGCTCACACATTGGACGCGCGACCGCAGCCGTGGCCCCACCTTGCCGCTGGAAGACATCGTGCGGCGACAAACCTCCCACACGGCCTCGGTCTACGGCATGACCGATCGCGGTTTGTTGCGCGCAGGTTTGAAGGCCGACATCAACATCATCGACTACCCCGGGCTGAGCTGCGACGCGCCCTACATGGCCTACGACCTGCCCACGGGTGGCAAACGTCTGCTGCAAAAGGCGCGTGGGTATATCGCCACCATGGTGGCTGGGCAAACCATCTACGAACACGGGCAGCCCACAGGGGCCTTGCCTGGGGCCTTAGTTCGCAGCCGTCGCGCTAGTGGAGCCGGACTTGGCGTCGCGTTTGGCGTTGCGCTTTGAGCGCCAAGCGCCGAACATCACCAAGAGCCCTGGCACGATGATCAGGGCCCAGATGATTTGGCTCAAGTGCTGCTTGACCCAGGGCACGTTGCCGAAGATGTAGCCCAGGGTGCACAGGCCGCCCACCCACAGCAGGCCACCGCTCACGTCATAGAACGTGAACTTGCTGCGCGTCATCTGCGCCACACCGGCCACAAAGGGCGCAAAGGTGCGCACAAAAGGCATGAAGCGCGCGATGACCAAGGTGATGCCACCGTAGCGTTCGTAGAACGCGTGGGCCTCATCGAAAGCCGCGCGGTTGAACCAGCGCGACTGCTCCCACTGGAAGACACGCGGGCCCACGATGCGGCCGATGGTGTAGTTGCTTTGGTTGCCCGCGACCGCGGCGATTACCAGCAAAACAATGGTCAAAGGCAGACTCATCAAACCCAGGCCACACAAGGCGCCGGTAACAAACAACAGCGAGTCGCCGGGCAAAAACGGCATCACCACCACACCCGTTTCAACAAAAATGATGACAAAGAGCAGCGCGTAAACCCAGGCGCCGTAACTGTGCACAAAGCTGGTGAGGTGCACGTCCACATGCAGCACAAAGTCAAGCAAGAGAGCGATGAATTCCATGCGCGCAATTATGGCCAGCGCTTGCAAGGCGGTGGACACAAGGCGGTGGGGGCAAAAGCAGCACTTCAGGCCGCACCGGGCCGTTTCAGACCGCACTGGGCCAAACTATTTATGCAATCTGCTTACCTACAATGCCTGCAGCTCGTGGTTCACAACACGGCGGCGCAGGCACAAGCAAACCCGAGGAGACCCCTGATGAACAAGCAGTTTCTGAAAACCTGGGCGCTGATTTTTGTGTTGTGGATGGTGGGCAGTTTTGTCGTGCACGGCACGCTCTTGCACGCCGACTACTTGAAGCTGGGCAACATCATGCGCAGCCAAGCCGATTCGCAGAACTACATTGGATTCATGGCGTTGGCGCACGTCTGCATGGCGGGTGCATTGGTCTGGATCTACGCACGCGGCGCCGAGAACAAGCCTTGGCTCAACCAAGGCCTGCGTTTCGGTTTGGCGGCAGCACTTTTGGCCATCGTGCCGACCTACGTGATCTATTACTGCGTGCAGCCCATGCCCGGCAGTTTGGTCATCAAACAGTGTGTGTTTGACACCCTCTTGATGCTGATTTTGGGTGCGGCAACGGCCTGGATGTACCGCGCCAAAACAACCTGATCACATGAAATGTTAACGATGAACGCGCCATTGACAAGCTCGCCACGGCGCGCCATCCGCGCGCTCGACGACGCTTTGGTGAGCCAGATTGCAGCGGGTGAAGTGGTCGAGCGGCCGGCCTCGGTGGTGCGTGAGTTGGTGGACAACGCGCTCGATGCAAGCGCCACACAAATCAGCGTGCGTCTGAGCGCCGGCGGTGTGCGCGCCATCGTGGTCGAAGACGACGGCATCGGCATCGCCCCCGACGAGTTGACGCTGGCTTTGCAGCGTCATGCCACCAGCAAGATCGCCACGCTGGCTGATTTGGAGTCTGTCGCCACCATGGGTTTCCGGGGTGAAGCGCTGGCGGCCATTGCCTCGGTGTCTGAGATGAGCATCACCAGCCGCACGGCCCAAGCCGCACACGCCTGGAAAGTCGACGCTGGCACTGGTGAATTGACCGCCGCAGCACGCGCCAGGGGCACGACCCTGGAAGTGCGCGAACTCTTCTTCAGCACGCCCGCTCGACGCAAGTTCTTGAAGACGGATGCCACCGAATTGGCCCACGGCCTGGACGCTGTGCGCCGCCACGCGTTGGCGCGGCCCGACGTGAGCTTTGCGCTGTGGCACGAAGCACGCTTGGTCGCGCAGTGGCGAGCGCAGCCCTTGGTCGACGATGGCAGTGCTGCGCTTGCGTCGCGCTTGGCCGACGTGCTGGGGCCCGAGTTCATACAGACCAGCCGTCCCTTGGTGTCTCGTGCTGGCCCCCTGTCCATCACTGGCCGCGTCGGTTTGCCCGAAGCCGCGCGCAGCCGCGCTGACACGCAGTACGTCTTCGTCAACGGCCGCTTTGTGCGCGACAGACTCATTGCCCACGCCGTGCGTTCAGCCTACCAAGATCAATTGCATGGCAGCCGACAACCGGCTTACGTTTTGTTCATCAACATCGCGCCTGAGTTGGTGGACGTGAACGTACACCCGACCAAAATCGAGGTGCGTTTTCGGGATGGGCGAGCCATCCACAGCACGGTGCGCAACGCCGTCGAACACGCGCTCGCAAGTTCGCGCGCGGCGAGCATGACTTTGCCAGCGACTTTGGCAACGCCTTTGTCAGCGACTGAGCCACCGCCGTACCGGCAGGCCGTGACAGTCCCGTTTCAAGGCGCTTTGCTTTTGGTCGATGGTGATGCCCTTGCCCATGCACCGTTGCGCGCCGAAGACGCTGGAGCGAATGGGTCACTTCAAACGGTAACACCCAGGTTGCCCGTGGGGCCCAGCGGTTTGGCCGCATGGTCGGTGCTGCGCGGCGCAACACCTGTTCAGGTTCCACATCAGTTAAAAGAAGACGTCACTTGGCCGCTGGGTCGCGCGCTTGCGCAGTTGGGTGGCGCTTGGGTGCTGGCAGAAAACAATCAAGGGCTGGTGATCGTGGACATGCACGCAGCGCATGAACGCATCGTCTATGAGCGGCTCAAGACAGCGCTCAACACCGGCCCGAGCGCACGATTGCCCGCGCAGCCCCTCTTGCTGCCAGTGAGTTTTGCCGCCACCGCCGGCGAGATCGCCACGGCAGAAGCCGAAGCCGACGCGCTGATGTCGCTGGGCCTGGACGTGGCGCCGCTCTCAGCCTCGACTTTGGTCGTTCGCAGCCAGCCTGCTGCCCTGCCCGACGCTGACGTGGCCGAGCTCACTCGCTCGGTGTTGGCCGACTTGGCACAGGTGGGTGCCAGCACCGTGGTGCAACGCGCACGTGACGACATCCTGGCCACCATGGCCTGCCACGGTGCCGTGCGCGCCAACCGAAAATTAACGATTGAAGAGATGAATGCGCTGCTGCGCGACATGGAAGCCACCGAGCGCTCTGACCAGTGCAACCATGGGCGGCCCACTTGGCGGCAAGTGACACTGAAAGAGCTGGACGGGTTGTTCCTGCGAGGCCGCTAATTCAGGAGTGGATGTAACTTTCCAACTGCGCGATGGTCAGCTCGTGGTCGGCAATCGTGTCGTCCAGCAGATCACGGATGGAAATCATGCCCTGCACCGTGCCTTGGTCGACCACGGGCAGGTGGCGAATGCGCTTTTCGCGCATCAAGGCCATGCAGTCGCGGGTGCCGGTTTGCGGAGTGACGACGATGACGTTGCGCGTCATGATCTCGGCCACCGTTGTCTCTTTGGAATTGCGTCCTTGCAGCGCCACTTTGCGCGTGTAATCGCGCTCTGAGAACACACCCACCAGCGCGCCGTCTTGCATCACCATCAGCGCGCCCACTTCGTAGTCGGCCAAGAGTTTCAAAGCGTCAAAAACCGTTTCGTCGGGCCGCACATGCCACAACGTTCGATCCTGGGCCTTGAGGATTTCTGACACTGGCTTCATGGTTGTTTCCCTCGTGCAGTGGCTGACCATTGGCAGCCTACACAAAGTGGCGCATTTCGCCCAGTGCTTTCATCCCGGTGTCTACCCAGGGGTCGGCCCGTTCGCGGGCAAGGCGCAGTGCACGGCTTTAGCAGCCAATTGCTCGACCAGCACGCTCGGCTGGATGCCCACCAGAAAACCGCGCCGCCCGCCGTTGATGGCGATGCTGGGCAAGGCCAGGACGGTGGCTTCAACGTAAATGGGCAGCGCTTTGCGTGTGCCAAAGGGCGAGGTGCCGCCAATGAGATATCCAGTGTGGCGCTGCGCCACATCGGGCTTGCAGGGCGCGACCGACTTGGTGCCAATTTCTCGTGCCAAGTTTTTTGTGGAGACTTGACAGTCACCGTGCATCAGCACCATCAACGGCTGGGAGCGCTCATCTTGCATCACCAGCGTTTTGACGACCTGGTGTTCGCTCAGCCCGAGTTGGCGCGCCGATTCCGCTGTGCCGCCGTGGTGGACGTAGTCGTAGGGATGCTCGGTGAAGGCAACACCGGCGCGCTTCAAAAACTGGGTGGCGGGCGTCTCACTGACGTGAGCTGTCTTCTTGGCCATCCTCGCCACACCCTTCAAGTCTTGCGCTTTTTCGCCCGCGCCTCTTCCCGCAAACGCAGCACGCGGCGTTGCACTTTGCCCGTTGTTGTCATGGGCAGCTCGGTCACAAACTCGATGTCTTTGGGGTACTCGTAAGGTGCCAGCTTGCCCTTGACGTGGGCTTGCAAGGTCATGACCAACCCGTTGCTGGGGCTGAATCCTGGTGACAACACGACAAAGGCTTTCACCACCGCGCCGCGCTCGGTGTCGGGCTTGGGCACCACCGCGACATTGGCCACGCTGGCGTGTTTGAGCAAACAGTTCTCAATCTCGCTGGGCCCGATGCGGTAGCCCGCCGCCTTGAACATGTCGTCGCTGCGGCCTTGGTACCAAAGGTAGCCCTCGGCGTCCATCATGGCCACGTCGCCCGTGCGGCACCAACTGTTGGCCATGTCGCCCGTGAACTTGGCTTTTGTCGCAGCTTCGTTGTTCCAGTAGCCCAAGAAGAAAACGGGGTCGGGCACACCATGGATATCCAACCGGTGCAGGGCCACGTCGCCCGGCGTACCGCGCGGCACCTCATGACCATCGGTATCGAGAACAGCCACGCGGTGACCTGGGTAGGGGCGGCCCATGCTGCCGGGTTTGGCTGGCCAAGCGATGTGGCGGCGGCCCTGGGCATCGACGTAACTCGCGCAATTGCCCACAAAGTAATTGATCTCTGTCTGGCCAAACATCTCGTTCACGCCGACGCCCAGTTTGTCGCGGCACCATTCAAACACCGTGTCGCCCACAGCTTCACCGGCGCTCATCACCGCTTCTAAGGTCAAACGGTAACGTGCGCGTGGCTCGGGCACGGCTTTCATCATGGCTTTGAGCGCCGTGGGGAACAAAAAGCTGTGCGTGACGCGGTAGCGCTGCAAGATCTCAAAGGCCTTCTCAGGCGTGAAACGACCGTGATAAGCAACGATTTCGCGGCCAAAGTAGAGCGTGGGCAAGAGCGCGTCCATCAAGCCGCCCGTCCAGGCCCAGTCGGCGGGACTCCAAAACACATGGCCAGGGCTGGCGGCAAACCAGTTTTGGCTGCACACAAAGCCTGTCAGATTGCCAATCAGGGCACGGTGCGGAATGAGTGCACCTTTGGGTTGGCCCGTGGTGCCGCTGGTGTAGATGAGCAGGGCCGCTTCGTCGGGGCGCGTGACATGAGCCACAAAAAGCGGCAGTTCGCGCTCCAGCGCGTCGTGCCAGTTTGTTTCTCCAGCGCGCGGGCCGCCACTGGGCGCTGCGTCAACGTTGATGACCGACGTCAACGCCGGGCAGGCTTTGCGCACTGCGCGTACGTTGTCGAGCGAGGCCGCATCAGCGATGACCACCTTGGCGCCGCTGTCTTTCAGGCGAAACGCCAGCGCGTCGGGCCCAAAGAGCATGGACAGCGGCGTGGCCACCGCCCCCATTTGGTAGATGGCCATGTGTGCCACTGCGGTTTCAGGGCGCTGCGCCAGCGTGACGGCCACTCGGTCCCCCACCTTCACACCCATGCGCGCCAGGGCGTGCGACAGCCGGTTGGCCTGGGTTTGCATGGCGCCATAGCTCAGCGCACCGCCACTGCCGTCTTCGCGTTGCCAGTGGATGGCCACGCGCATGGCGGTGGCTGGATTGCGTGCCCAGCGGCCACAACAGACGTCGGCGATGTTGAACATGGCAGGCACGCGCCAGTTGAAATCGGCGTGCAAGGACGCATAAGCGTCGCGAATGATGGGTTTACGGCTCATGTGAGTAGCTTACGCTGTGATGACCACCCACTGGACTGGGGCCAAACCCCAAAACTGCGCCTGGCGAACCACACAAAAGGTCAAGTTCGCGCACAAGACGCCGAAACCCTGCTCATAACTGTTTCAATCATTGCTTTGCCTGGACCCGAAACAATGGCTGCAGTGGCTTGCGCTGCCGCCACTGACCCGACCGGGCGGCATTTCCACAGATCAGCTTGTCAAAACCACTGCGACTTATGCAAACCACTGAACTGTCAGCCGTCAAGCACCGAATAGAACTCGGCGCCCCGCTGCCCTTTAACGTGCGCAATGCCGACAAAACCTTGTTGCTGGCGCGTGGTCAAGTGCTGGTGACCCATGAACAACTGAGCGCCCTCTTCAGCCGCGGTGCCGTGGTCGACTTGTTCGAGCTGCAAACCCAGGCCGACCGCGTGCGCCAGGCGCCACGTGAAATGCTGCCGCGCCTGTGGTCTGACGGCATGACGCGTGTGTCAGAAGCGCTCATGAACGCACCGCATCACAGCTTCAAGGCCGCCATTGAAGACGCGACCGAGCCTGTGCTGGCCCTGGTCGAGCGCGACCCCGATCTGGCCATCTTCCAGGTGTTGCGCCAAAACGCCGACGTGCACACCGCGTACGGCGTGCAGCGTTCTGCCAACACCGCGATCACCGCCTACCTGGTGGCGCAGCGGCTTGGTTGGGAAGCGGCGGACATGGAAAAAATCTTCAAGATCGCGTTGACGATGAATGTGTCGATGTTGGAGCTGCAAGGCAAGCTGGCGGTGCAAACCACGCCGCTCACGCCCGAGCAGCGTGCCGAGTTGCAAAGCCACCCCCACCGCAGCGTTCGTCAGCTTGAAGCCGCTGGCGTGCACGACACCGATTGGCTCAACGCCGTGGCGCTGCACCATGAGTTGGAAGATGGCAGCGGTTATCCCACGGGCTGCACCGATGTGAGCGACTTGTCGTCGCTGGTGCGCCGCGCCGACATCTACACCAGCAAGCTCAGCGCGCGCTCCAGCCGTGACGCCTTGGCAGCCGATGTCGCTGGGCGGCAGATGTTCATGCAAGACCCTGGCCATCCGATGACGGCCGCCCTGGTCAAAGAATTTGGCGTCTACCCGCCAGGTTGCCACGTGCGACTCAAGTCGGGTGAACTGGCCATCGTGGTGCAACGCGGCCCCACAGTCACCACGCCCATCGTGGCTTGTTTGACAACCCCACGCGGCACGCCATTGAGCCAGCCAATGCGCCGGGACACCAGCCGCGCCGAATACGCCGTGGCGGCCGTGGTGGGCCAGCGCAGCGTGAACGTGGAAGCCACCGTCGACAAGCTGATGATGCTGACGATGAAGTAAGGCCTGGCCGCAACTTGCCCGGTCATTGGCCGCGCGTTTTGGCCAATGTTTCCAGCATCGCCGCCATCTGCTGATGCAAGGCGTTCACGGCTTTCAAGGGCCGCACCATCACCTTGAAATCAGTGATGCGGCCATCGGCGCCAAAGCGGATCAGGTCGATACCGTTGACGTGCAGGCCGTCGATCTCGGTTTCAAATTCCAGCAACGCATCAGTGCTGTTGCTGATCTCCCGCGTGTAGCGAAAGTGCGCCGTGTTGAGCACCTGCATGGCACCCATCAGGTAGCGCTGCGTGATGGCCTTGCCGCGCTGCGGCGTGTGCACCACGGGTGAATGAAAAACCACGTCATCGGCCAAGATGTCACTCAGGGCTTGCGCGTTGCGACTCTTGACACAGGCATGCCAACGTTCAAGGGGTGTGCTCATGCTGCCTTATTGCGCCAATTCCAACCGATGCTCTACGCGATCTATGCGCTCGCTCATGTGGTCTATGGCCAGCTGTTGGGAAGCGATGGAGCTGGACAGGTGCCCGATGTGCTGAAGGATCGACCCCTGCCCAGCCTCCAAGGTACTCAATCTTGTTTTTATCTCGCGCAGGTCACGCTCAATTCGGTCTTGCCCACCCTGAAATCGTTTCAAGTGTTCCAAGATCAAGTTCTCGATTTGTTCGCTCATTGGCAACCCTCAATTGCTAATCATATGGAACGCTAATTTCGTATCGACACCGATCTTGGCAACACCGCATTGATCGGTCCTCACCCTACCACTGAAACCTGTATTTAAGGAAACTCTGCAAAACCTAGGGTCATCCCATCTAGTAATCTGGAACTGTAATCCGCAGAATGCACAGCATGATGCAAACACACTTCGGTCTTGACC
>JAYVRO010000509.1:0-3315 GCA_043776165.1 Rubrivivax sp.
AACGCCAACGTTTGATGTGTGGGGCTGTGGCTTGACCGTTGCGGTCCTGGCCTCTGCCAACTTCGTCGCCACCTTATTCGGCGCAGGCTCAACCCCGTCTTGAAGCCGCGGCCGCTCGGCGGGTTGCAAAACGATCTGCCGCGTTTGCACGGTGGGTCGGACACCCTGGCCGAAACTCCCCCCCACCCCCAATGGCAGCCAGCCCAGCAACAACAGGTGGCCCAAGATCACGCCACCCAACATCCAGGCGGCGACGCGCCAACGCTCTTTCACGACGGCCTGCGGCAAAGGGGTTTGCAACACACTCACTCTGCAATACTGCCACCAAGCCTTCGGCTCCCCGTCAACGCTCATTTCACCGCCCACCCACCACCAGCCCATCATGAAGCTTGCCACCCTCAAAGACGGTTCTCGCGACGGCCAATTGGTGGTTGTGTCGCGTGACCTGAGCCTGGCCCACTACGCCACAGGCACGGCCACGCGCATGCAGCAAGTGCTGGATGACTGGAATTTCATCAGCCCGCAACTTGAAGACTTGTACGCCACGCTCAATGGCGGCAAAACACGTCACGCCTTCGCTTTCGATGCCCGGCATTGCATGGCCCCGTTGCCACGCGCCTATCAATGGGCGGATGGTTCGGCCTTCATCAACCACGTGGAGCTGGTACGCAAAGCGCGCGGCGCCACCGTGCCGGAGAGTTTCTACACCGACCCGTTGATGTACCAAGGCGGCAGTGACGACTTCATCGGCCCCACCGATGACGCGCGTTTTGGCAGCGAAGCCTGGGGCATCGACTTTGAATCTGAGGTGGTCGTCGTCACCGGCGACGTGGCCATGGGCACCGGCCCCGACGAGGCACTGGAAGGCATTCGCTTGCTGATGCTGGCCAACGACTGGAGCTTGCGCAATGTGATCCCCGGCGAGCTGGCCAAAGGCTTTGGCTTTTTGCAAGGCAAGCCCGCCACGGCCTTCAGCCCCGTGGCTGTGACACCCGATGAGCTGGGCAGTAGCTGGCGCGGCGGCCGCGCCCACATCACCGTGCAAAGCACCTGGAATGGCCGCGTGGTGGGACGCTGTGATGCTGGGCCAGAGATGACTTTCCACTTTGGCCAGCTCATTGCGCATGTCGCCAAAACGCGCAATTTGCGCGCAGGGTCCATCGTGGGTTCAGGCACCGTGAGCAACAAGGATTGGACCAAAGGCTGGAGCTGCGTCGCAGAGCAGCGCGCCATCGAAACCATCGAGAGCGGCGCGCCAAAAACGGAGTTCATGAAGTTTGGCGACACCATCCGCATTGAAGCGGTGGTGGACAGTGGTGCCAACATATTCGGCGTCATCGAACAGCATGTTGTGGGCCCAGCCAACGCGGCTGACACGCCATGACGCGGTGGCGCTTGTGTATCCAATGGGCCTGCGCTGCAGGCTTGGTGGGCATGGCCGCCATGCCTTGGGCGTGGGCGCAAAACAAACCTGGAGCCGCCGCTGATTGCCCGGCCCCATTGCCTGAATTGACTGCTGAGGTTGTGCAAGCAGCGCAAGCTAACGCGCGTGACCGTGGCGTGTTGTGGCGCTTGCAACGTGATGGCCATGTGTCGCACTTGTTTGGCACCGTGCACGTAGGACGTTTGGAATGGCTGCTGCCCGGCCCACAAGTGCGTGAAGCCTTGCGCGACAGCGACGCTTTGGCTGTTGAAGTCGACATCACCGACCCCGCCAACAGTGCCGCCTTCGTGGCTGCTTTGGCGCCCGCCCGCACCTTGCCCCAAGCGCTGCAAGCGCGCGTTGAACAAGTTGCTCAACAAGAATGCGCTGATGGGAAGGCCTTGCAGAGCCTGCCCCCGCTCTTGCAGGCCGCCTTGTTGGAACTGATGGCGGCCCGTCGCGACGGTTTCGAAACCGCGTTGGCACAAGACCTGGTGCTCACGGGGGCGGCTCGATCCGGCGGTTTGCCAGTGCATTCACTTGAAAGCGCTGCCCTGCAAGCCATGGCTTTGACGCCACCCCAGCCGGGTGCCGGGGAACGTTTACTTCAGCGCGCTTTGGACGACCTCCAGGCAGGCCACAGCCGACCTGTGATGGTGCGCATGGCAGCGGCCTGGGAGCGGGGTGACCTGGACGACTTGGCGGCATTCCCTGCATGGTGCCGATGCGTAAAAAACGACGAGGACCGCGCCCTCTTCAAACGTTTGAACGACGATCGCAACCCCCATTTGGCGCGCCGCATAGCGGCCCTTCATGGTGAAGGCCAACGCGTGTTTGCTGCCGTGGGCATCTTGCACATGACCGGGCCGCAAGCCTTGCCTTTGCTCTTGGCGCGCGAAGGTTTTGTCGTTGAACGTGTGCAGCGTGATTAGCTTCTCAACCGTTTTGCCAGTCCACTCCCAGGAGACTCCCCATGACCAATCCCACTGACTTTGCCAAGCTTGTGCCCGGCTTTGACTTCATGCAAAACCTCATGAAGAGCGCTGGCCAAGGGTTACCCAACCTGAACCAATGGATTGCACCCACGCTGGACCCCGAAGAAATTAACAAACGAATTGAGCAGCTCAAGACGGTGCAGTTTTGGCTGGAACAAAACTCACGCATGCTCAGCGCCAGCATCCAGGCACTTGAAGTGCAACGCATGACCTTGGCCACGCTGAACAAGATGAACATGCCCATGGACAGTTTGCGCAACGCTTTCAGCATGAAACTTCCTCAATCGATGGCGCCACTCACAGCTGCTGCGGAGCCCGCGCCTGCGCCCAAAGCAGCGCCGCGTAAGCCCCGGGCAACGGCCAACGCAACGGGCGCCACGCAACCCAGCGCCGCCGCTGCACCAGGACATGCCAGCGGTGCAAGCAGCGCTGGCAGCGCTGCCAGCGCAGGAGGATTGCCCGACCCCATGCAGTGGTGGGGCGCGCTGACACAACAGTTTGGTGAGTTGGCCGCCAATGCTTTGAAAGACACGGGCGCTGAAGCCGCTAAAAAAATGGCCGGTGATTTGTCAAGCGCAGCGTTCAAAGGCGTGATGGAACTGCCTGGCGCAGTGGCCAATGCTGCTGCGGGCGCGGCCAAGTCAGCCGTCCTGGGCAAACGCGCCAAGAGATGACACCGTTTTGTCAAATCCTTCTATAGGCAGACCGCCTTTGATGAGTTCAATGTTTCATGTGGCCCATGCCACCCACCCCGACTGGCGCGCCGCTCTGGCCTTGGCTTGCGCTCAGTTGCCAACTCAGTTGCCCGCTCAGTCTTCCGCTCAGATGCCCTCGTCCGGCAACCAGGGTGCGACGCTGGGTTTTGTCTACTTCACCGACCACTATGGCGCCCATGCC
>JAYVRO010000510.1:0-11430 GCA_043776165.1 Rubrivivax sp.
GCGTGTTCTGCGCGCGGGCAAACGCAGCATGTACGGCACGGCCGACTGCAACAACGGTGCCGGTGATTTGCTTGCTCACCATGTGCTGAGCTACGCCTATCTACCGGGTGTTGAGCAGATCACTGGCGCGCCTGCGCCAAGCTCTACGCCTGCAGTGCCGCCAGTGCCGCCAACGCCTCTTGCGCCCGTTCGATGAAGAGCGGCGACTCTTGCTCCTGCGCCAGGCGCAGCGCCGCTTCGTAGTCGGCCCTGGCAGCGGCCCTGCCTTCGCCGCGCAACAACCGCAAACGCCCACGCACGCGCAAAAACTCGGCGTCAAACCAGGCTAGGCCATTGGCACGCCAAGGCTCGGCCAGATCGAGTGAACTTTGTGCTTGCGCCACGCGGCCTGCTGTGCAGCAGGCGTCGGCATGCAAGATGTACCAAACGTTGTTGTAGGCGCCAGCCGCTGTCATCTGGGCGACGCCTTTGTCGGCCAGCTCAAAGCCTTTGTCAACTTCGCCGTCGGCAATCACGGACAAGCCATAAAACAGCTCGGCATGCCCGCCCCACACGGGCCACACTTCTGCGCCATGTGTCAGCTCGTAGAGGTCTTTGGCGTAGCCCTTCAGCGCCCGTGCATCGCGCGCAACAGCCGCAGTCAAACAGCAGCCAAAAACCAAGGCTTGGCAGCGGTTGTGCAGGCGGCCGTCAGCGTTGGCCACCGCCACACAATGTTCTCGGGTGGCCTGCGCTTGCTCGGTTTGTTTGAAGAGCGTGAAGACTTCAGCCATCCCCACCACCACCATCAGATGATGATTCGACGGACCCACGTAGGCCAACTCTTTGGCGTGTTTTTGCTCGTCGAAGAGCGCGATAAAGGCTTGGTACTCAGCCATCGCACCTTTGAAATGCCCAGCAAAAACTTGTGACGTGCCCAAAAAACGGTGCGCCCAGAGTTTTTCAATGTCACTGCCACCCAGTGCCGCTTCACGCATGCGATACGACAGTTCACTGCGCTGACGAAGATCGCCACCGGGACCATGCCACATCCATTTCAGTGCCAAGGTCGTGACCAAGCTAACTTTTGACCCCAGTCGTTCAGCAAGTGTGATGCTGCGGCTGATCTCACCACCCACCTCGGCGGTTTGAAATCCTGTCGCCGCGATGAGCGGTGCGATCAGGCTCTTGCGCAGCTCGAACTCGTGCAGATCACGCTCAGGGCTTTCAGGACGCAGCAAGCTAAGCTCCAGCGCGCGCCGGTAGTGTGCGATGGCCTCTTGATAGGCGCTGCGATGGTTGGCGTCGGCCCCTGCGCGCCCCAACCACCAAGCTGCCCGTTCGGTGTCACCAGCCTCGGTGCAATGCAGGGCGACCAGGTGCGGCAAAGCGTCTGCGACGGCGCTGAATTGTGTTTCCAGGGTCTTGGCGGCATGGGCATGAAAACGTTGACGCTCGCGGCGCAGCAGCAACTGGTAAGCCGCTTCACGCACCAGCATGTGTCTGAAGGCAATGGCGCCCCCGAAGGCGCTGTGGCCGGTGACGAAGACGCCCGCGTCACGCAGCTCGCGCACACCACGCAGCACGCCAGCACGGTCGAGCGTGGTGACGCCAGCGCACACCGCAACCAAAAGCTCCACGGGCATCTCACGCCCCAGTACCGCCGCGATGGGTGCAAGCTCACGGCCATGGGCATAGCGGTCCAAGCGCGCCAAGAGCGATTCAACCAGCGTGGACGGTATCTGGGAGGTGTCGCCTACACGCGCCGCAGCGGGCAACGAGGTGCCATTTTTCACACCGTTTGCGCCACCGTTCGTGACATCGTTCGCGACACCGTTTGCGCCAAGGTTTTCGCCGCCGGATGCAGCCTCAATTCCGCTGGCGGCGGGCAAGCTAACGAGATAGGCCCGCGTGAGTTCTTCAGCAAAGAGCGGCACACCGTCGCTGCGCGCAATCAGGGCGTCTTCGACGGCTGCGCTCAGGATGTGGGGCAAGGCCACAGCACGCACCAACCCGCGCGTGGACTCGGCGTCCAAGCGGTCCAGGGTGATGATCTCGCTGCGCACGTCGGCCAGCCACGTGGGCAGTGGCCCGGGGCGCGCGGTAGCAATCACCAACAAGGGCAGCTCGGACAGCCGTTTGAGCAAGCCGCCAAAGAGCTCGGCGCTGGAGGGGTCGATCCATTGCAGGTCTTCGATGATGAGCAAAGGCACACGGCGCGCGGCGGCTTCGAGGCCGGCGCCAAGCAACTGCAAAGTCAGGCGTCGCCGCTCGTTGGAGGTCAAGGCGTCAATTGCCGCTTTGGCAGCATCACCTGGGTGTTTGACGCGCAACAGTTCGGCGAACAAGGCCACCGACTGCGCCGTCGGTGACACGTCGCCCGCACCCTGCAAGAGCAAAGCGATCTTGGCCAACGCCTGCGTGGGGTTGTCACTGGCTGCGATGCCAGAAGCGCGTTCTAGGTAGTAGCGCACCGAGTGCAGAGGGGTTGATGCGTGGTAAGGCGAGCACTGAAAAACCAATCGGGGGCTGCGCTTGCCGCCAAGGCCACCGCCTTCCTTCAAGGTCGCCAACGTCGCCAGGGTCTGCGACTCAGCGCCAAATACTTCACCCGCCACATGCCCTACCAAGCGCGACTTGCCCATGCCGCCTTCACCCGTGATGACCACCAAACGGCCGTGCCCGGCACGCGCTTGCGCCAGCCGTTGCAAGATGCGTGAGGCCTCGTCGTCGCGGCCTATCAATGGGTATTGATTGGAGGCGCGCAGCGCGTCAAAGCGGCTGGCCAGAGGGCTTTCGCGCGTGACCTGCCACAGTGCCTTTTGCTCACTGAAACCTTTCAGCTCAAAGAGTCCCATGTCGCGGCATTCGAAGAGGCCACCGATGAGCTGGCGCGTCTCGGCAGTGACCACCACCGTGTTGGGTTCGGCCATGGCTTGCGCCCGCGCAGCCAGATTGGGCGTTTGACCGACGGCGTTGTGCTCGCTGCTGTCATCGGCCGACAGGGTCGCGCCAATCACCGTCAGACCCGTGGCCACGCCGATGCGCACCTGCGGCGCTTGGGGTGCTTGCCCTGGCGCGCCGGGCAGCAGCGCCAAGGTGGCCAATCCATCGACGATGGCAAGTGCGGCGCTCACCGCTTGTTCAGCATCGTGCTCGTGTGCCACGGGGTAACCAAAGTAGGCCAGCACGCCGTCGCCCAAGTACTGCGCAATCCAGCCTTGGTGCCCCTGCACCAGTTGCGCCAGGAGGTTGCGAAAGTTGTTGAGGTGCTCACGCAGGTCTTCAGGGTCCACGCGGGACGCCAGCGCGGTGGAGCCAACAAGATCGCAAAACATCACGGTGATGGGGCGGCGCTGCAAAGTGGGCGCACCACTGCGTGACGACTCGGCCGGCACAGCTTGCGTGGCCCGCGCGGGGGACAAGCCTTGGGCTTCGTGTCGTGGTTCCAACACGACGCTGGGCGCCCCGCTGGTGGTAGCGGTACCCGCCGCAGCGTCGAGCAAGCGCCTGCGATGGCCAACCGAGGTGACGCCCATGTCACGCAGGTCATCAGCCGTGAGTTGCGGCAGCAAAGCAGCGTCGACGTCGTTGTCAGCAAAAAGCTGCGTGTACTGCGCCAAGCCCAGATCGGCGAGCCAAGCGGCTAAATCGAGTGGCGCTGCAGAACTCATGTCGAACGTTAGTTGTTATGGCAAGTCGAGCAAGGTGACAGGTTAACCCTGCGCAGGCACGATGGGCCGGTCCAACCAAGCCTGCAGCCAAGCAGGCGGAAAGATCACCGGCCCGGGGCCACCACCTGCGTCCATCAAGGGGCCCACTTGCTGTGAAAAGCGAAATTGATTGTCGGGGTCGTACTTGAGCTTCACGGCGTACAAACCCGCTTGTGCGTTGCCCCAGTAGGCAGCGCCATAGTTGGGCGTGTTCAGGCGCGGGTAGTTTTGATAGATCTCGCCGTTCCACACCGGCGCCATCAAGTCCATCCAGTCGGACAAGAACTTTTCCGATGTGAGCTTTTGTGCATCAGTGAACCAAAACACGTCCATCACTGCGTTGTAGGCCGAACTGCGGTGCACAAAGGCGTTGAGCTGGTTGCCCTGAGCGTTGATGGCGCCGCCGTAAAACTCCATGTAGAAGTACGCCATCAAAGGCGCCGACGTGGTGAAAAACCGGAGCTGTGCAAGCCACTGTGCAGCGGTCAGCGCCTGCGTCACGTAACGCGAGGCCTTGTCTTCAAATGGCGTGGGGTCGGTGGACGGGAACGACGGCATCGGGTAGGGCACGCTGAGCAGGTCGTTGTTCTGGTTGATGAAGCTGTCCATCTTGGTCCACTGCACAACACAACCCGGCAAGGCCACGAGTGCTGCGATGGCCGCCTGGCCGGTGGTCTGGTCACCAACATACAAGCCGCGCACCAGCAAATAGGGCTGCTGCGGGCCGTCAAGTGGCAGCCCGCCTTGAATGCCAGGTTGATAGGCCAAAGAGACCTGGATATTGAGATTCGGATCGAGCGGAGCCAGCATGTAGCTTTGCTGGAGCGCCAGCATGGCGCCCGTGGCGTTTTGAAAATCTTGCGCTGTTTGCAGTGGCCATATCAGCGCCCAGCCAAACACCTGCCCCATGGGCCGCAACTGGTAGCGCACGGAGAGCAGCACGCCAAAGTTGCCGCCCGTGCCGCCACGCATGGCCCACCACAGGTCGGTGTTTTGCGTGGCGCTGGCCACCACCACCGTGCCGTCGGCCAGCATCACGCGCATGTCGATCACGTTGTCGCAATTCATGCCATAGGTGACCGATGTGTAGCCGTAGCCGCCCCCTTGCATGTAACCACCCACGCAGACCTCGCCACATTCACCGCCGGGTACGTGCAGGCCCGCGGCGTCAAGTGCTTTGTCAAACGTTCCCCATTGGCAACCGGGGCGCGCTGTAGCGGTCAATGCCACGCTGTCGATGGTCACATCATTCAGCCCGCTCACGTCGATCAAGATAGTTCCCGTGGCAACGGAAAACCCGGCCGTGCAGTGCCCACCCGATCGCAGCGTGAAGTTCAGCCCCGTCTCGCGCACAAGCGCTAGACACAGGCCCACGTCAGTCTCGCAAATGCAATACACCACCGCCAACGGGTAAGCGTTGAACTCGGGGTAATAGATCTTGCGCGCGGTGTCGTAGTCACTATCGAATGGCAGCACGATGTGGCCCTGCAACTTGACTTGCATGGCCTTCAACATCTCCAGACCCAGGGGCTGCGTTGCCTGGTCAGGCAGCGCATCCCAGCGGGCAAACAAGGCGCGATCGGTCGCGCGTTTTTTGGTGTGATGCTGTGTCATGTCTCGTCCTGTGGGGTGCATTGTTCCGCTGAGGCAGTAGTGTGCGCTAGCGAACGCGCAGGCTGACCGAGCTTCGCGCTGTGACAAGGTCGCGGCGCGTGGGTGCCGCAGTGGAGCCACGCACCACCAACTCCACGGCCAGTTCGGTCTGCGTGGCAGCACGCGCCGTGCCGTCAAGCCGCGCGATCAAGTGTTCGGCCGCCAAGGTCCACATCAGCTCGGTGGGCACGTGAATGGTGGTCAGCCCCGGTTGCCAGTGTCGCGACAAGTCGAGGTCATCAAAGCCGATCACCGACAGTTGACGTGGCACCTGAATGCCCAGGGCCTGCGCCTCCAACAAAGCGCCGTAGGCCAAGACATCATTGCCACACAACAGGGCCGTGGGTGCTGGACTGGCGGACAGGAGCTGGCGCGTCGCCACGCGCGCCGACTGCAAGTCGTAGGCCGACTGTGCCAAGGCCCTGGCAGGCAAGGCCAAACGTGCGCGGCGCAAGGTCTCTCTGACACCCTGGACACGCTCCATGGCGCGGTCGTTGTCAGCCATCACGCCGGCGAGCATGGCAAACCGCTGGTGGCCCAGATCGAGTAAATAGCGCACGGCTTTGGCAATGGCCGCGCGGTTGCGAAAACCAACGCAAGCGCTGCCTGTAGGCGCCGGGAAACTGCCGCTGTGCACCCAGGGCAAGCCGCGTTGTGCGAGCTTGGCGATGAGTTCTGGCCGCTGGCTGATACCGGTGAGCGCCACGGCGTCGACACCGCGCTCAATGAGGTTATTGACCTGCGCCGATTCCTGCGCCGCGTCGTAGTCGCTGATGGCCAGGAGCACATGCCGACCTGAAGCCACGACTCGGCGCTGAAAGGCCTGTAAGCCGCGCGCAAAGATGGCGTTGTCGATGGTGGGCAGCACGACCCCCACGGTGCCGCTGCGGCGCAAGCTCATGGCGCGTGCACCCGCGTGCGGAACGTAAGACAAACGCTCGACCGCCAACAAGACCTTGCTGCGCACCTCGGCGCGCACCGTGAGCGGCCGGTTGATGGCCCGCGACACCGTGGCCGCGGACACACCCACGGCACGCGCCACGTCGTCCAGCGTGGCGGCGCTGGTGGCGGGGCTGGCGGCGGGTAGCGCGGGGATGGGTGAGAGGGTGGGCGCGGTCATCGGCGCGGTCAAGGCTGCAAGGGCTTGCAAGCATATCGGCCAAGCTGAAAAACACCAACTGTGTGACGCTGTTCCTAGGGAAACTACGGGCCCAGCAGCGCGTTTGCAGGCTTGACGTCGCGCGGCCACTTGCCCATCATCCTGCAAGCGCTTACACAGGTTCGCTTACTTCTTACCAGCGTGCGATTGCAAGCGTGCGATTGCAAGTGTGATTACCCAGTCCGAATTTCGGCACACCACCAGCCACTCTGCGCCATCACTCACCCATGAATGCCACCACCTTGCGCAGCCTGGCCTACCGCTTGGCCAGTGCTCTGACGCTCGTCTACATCGTCTACGTCATTGCCCTGAAGCTCATGCATCGCCCCCTGGGCGGGCCGCTGGGTGATGTGGGTGAATTTCTCCTGGTGCTCGCGGCAGTCAGCGCATTTGCTGTCGGCTTGTTTGCCGATGAGTCCAGCCGTCAACAACAACCCACCGACAAGGAATCCGCATGAGCTTCGACACTTCAACGCGTCTGCAGACACATCAAGCCCAGCGTCGCCAATTCTTGTTGGCAGCGCGCCGCTACGGCTTCACCACGGCGGTGCTGGGTGTTGCCGGTGGCTACTTGTTTGACAGCCAGGCCCTGGCACAAACCGCTGCCGACGAAGAGCGCAAACAAAAGGCCGCCAAAGTGACCATGCTCTTTGCCACCGAATACAAGATCGAGGACTACGTCAAGTACCCGATCATGCAAGCCAAATACAAAGACAACATCGAGGCACAAAGCAAGGGGCAGATCTACACCAAGCTGCACCCCGCTGGCCAACTCGGCATTGGTGCAGCACTGGCGCAAAAGATTCAAGCCGGCACCGTGCACGGTGGCGCCGTATCGCTGAGTAACTTTTCACCCTACACACCCGTGGTTGACCTCATCAACATCCCCTATTGGTGCGGTGACAACCAGCGTTTTGCCAACCTCGTGACGAGCAAAACCTGGAACGACGAGATCACGCCCAAGGTCATGGCCAAGGGTTACAAGCCGCTCTTTTATTTCACGGTCGATCCGCGCACCATCGCCACGCGCAAGGGCTTCAAAGCCATCAAGACCCCGAGCGACATGCAAGGCATGAAGATGCGTGTGCCGCCCAGCAAACTGCTGCAAACCTTCTACCGTTTGGCGGGTGCCAACCCCACTGTCGTGCCCTGGGGCGAAACCGCCACGGCCATCAAACAAGGTGTGGCCGATGGACTGGACCCCGCTATCGCAGCGCTGGCCACCTTTGGCTTTCATGACTTGCTGGGCAATATCAGCTACATCCGCTCGGTGCCCGACGCGCAAATGTTTGCTGCCAACGCGGCTTGGTACCAACAACTGCCCGCCGACTTGCGTCATGCCTTTGATGCGGCCAACGAGCAAACCCAGGCCGAGACCTTTGCGCAAATCGAAAAAGCCCGCACCGAATCAATGCGCATCCTGCGCGAAGGCGGTTGCGCTTTTTACAACCCCACGGCTGACGAGATGAAACAGTGGATGGACACCTGCGGCGAACAGCGCAAGGAGTACGAAGAATTCAAGGTGCAGTTCGCGGGCTCTTTGGGCGCGTTTGATGCGTTCAAGACAGCGGCCAATACAAAAGGCCCCATCACCGTCCCAGACTTCAAGCTGTAAGTGCACATGCGCAACTTTTTGCGCGCGCTCGACCGCGACGGCGAGCGCTGGGCCATGCTCGTTTGTTACGCCTTTTGCTGCATCGTCATCGTGCAAGAGGTGGTGCGGCGCTTTGTGCTGAACTACTCCAGTGCCTGGGGCGAAGAAGCGGCGCGCTACGCCTTCATCTATTTGGGCTGGATCGGTGCTGCCTATGCGGTGCGCGAACGCGCGCACATCCGCTTCGACATCGTCATCGGCCGCGTCGGCCAGCGCACCAAGTCTTGGCTCTACATCTTTGCCGAAGTGGCCACCATTGTGTTTGCTTGCAT
Organism: Rubrivivax sp.; assembly: GCA_043776165.1. GTDB lineage: Bacteria > Pseudomonadota > Gammaproteobacteria > Burkholderiales > Burkholderiaceae_C > Rubrivivax. The sequence continues at coordinate 8,431 of JAYVRO010000510.1, forward strand.
TGCGCTGTACTGGAGCTTGCACACCGTGCGTCAGCTCTTGCAATTTGAAGGCACCACCCCCGTGCTGCGTGTCAACAAAGTGTGGTTTGAGGCTGCCGTGCCGATTGGTTTTGCGCTCATTGTTTTTCGCAGCCTGCAAGGCATCGTGCGAGACTGGGCCGACCTGCAAGCTGGCCGCGCGGCCTACGCCGGCAAGGCCATGTTCGAAGAATAAAAAACCAGGCCTGCACTCATGTCCCCCGTTGTACTTTCTGTCCTGGGCTTGATCCTGCTCATGGTCGTTGGCGTGCCCTTTTGGGTCGCCATGGGCTTGGGCACGTTTGCCATGCTGGCAACGACCAATGTCTTGCCGCTGACCTTGATTGGCGAAGCGCTGTTTGAAGGAGTCGACTCCTTTGCGCTCATTGCCATCCCGCTCTTTGTGCTCACCGGCGACGCCATGGTGCGCACCGGTCTGGGCGAAAAGCTGCTCAACTTTGCCGAAGCAACTTTTGGCTCCTTGCGTTCGGGTTTTGGCACCAGCACGGTGATGGGATGTGGCCTCTTTGCCTGCATCTCGGGCAGCGACGCGGCCGACGCCGCCGCTGTGGGCCGCCTGACCATGGACCGTCTTGTCGAGCGCGGCTACCCCAAACCCTACGCCTGCGCGCTGGTGGCGTCTGGCGCCTGCACGGGCATCCTCATCCCACCCTCCATCGCCTACATCATCATCGGCCTGGTGCTGGGCGTTTCCAGCTCCACGCTGTTTGTCGCGGCCTTTGTGCCAGGGGTGTTGGTGCTCATCTCGGTGATGTTGACCAACGCCGTCATCAATCGACTGCGGGGATACGAAAAATCCACCGGCCGATTCAACTTTTCACATTGGTTGAAGTCATTGTGGTTGGCGCGCTTTGCATTGGCCGTGCCGCTCATCATCCTGGGTGGTATTTACAGCGGCGTCTTCACACCCACTGAATCTGCGGCCGTGGCCGTGGCGGTGGCCGTGGGCACGGGCCTAGCCCAAGGGCGGCTCAAGCTGGCTGACTTCCCGGCCATGCTGGGCACGTCGGCGCGCGTGTGCGGTGTGGTGTTGCCCATCATCGCCGTGGCCCTGCTCTTTTCGCAGGCGCTCACGGTGCTCAACGTGCCACAAGAATTTGTCGCTTGGGTGATGGGTTTTGGCACTGACCGCACCACCGTCATCTTGCTCTTTCTGGCGATCTGGATCGTGGCGGGCATGTTCATGGAGACGGGGCCCAACATCGTTGTGCTGGGGCCCCTGTTGTGGCCGCTGGCGCAGGCTGTCGGCATGCACCAGATTCACTTTTGCGTGTTCATGATCACCACCTTGGGCCTGGGTTTCATCACGCCGCCCTTTGGCTTGAACCTCTTTGTCATGTCCGGCCTCACGCGCACGCCGGTGGCCGTTATCGCGGCTTATGCCCTGCCCTTTGCGGTCGTGATGGTGGGTGTGTCTGCCTTGGTGGGATTTGTGCCCTGGCTGTCACTTTTTGCCCTGGGCAAGTAGTACGGTTCTCAAATTAAACCTTTCACATGACCATCACGTATTTGAAGCGGGCGAGAAAAACGCCCGAGACCGAGACCGCCGCCGCACAAGGCGTCGTCACCGAAATGCTCGCGCGCATCCAGGCCCAAGGCGAGAACGCTGTGCGCGACTACGCTCTCAGGCTCGATGCCTGGAGCGGCGACATCGTGATGAGCGATGCGCAAATCAACGCCGCGCTGCACGGCGTGCCGGCGCAGGTAAAAAAAGACATCGACTTTGCAGTGCGTCAAGTGACCGATTTCGCCATCGCCCAACGTCGATCGTTAACAGAGTTCAGCGTGCCACTGCACCCCGGCGTGACTGCAGGCCAGCGTGTCGTGCCCGTCAATGTCGTGGGTTGTTACGCTCCAGCAGGGCGTTACGCGCACATCGCGTCGGCCTACATGACGGTGGCCACCGCCAAGGCCGCCGGTGTGCGCGACGTCATCGCGTGTTCATCGCCCTTCCGGGGTGGTGGCATGCACCCTTATGTGCTCTATGCCTTCAAGGCTGCGGGCGCCGACAGCATCCTCACCTTGGGCGGCGTGCAAGCCATCGCAACACTTGCCTATGGCCTCTTCACTGGCAAGGCCGCTGATGTGGTGGTGGGCCCGGGCAACAAATTTGTGGCTGAAGCCAAACGCGCGCTCTTTGGCAAGGTCGGCATCGACGTTTTCGCTGGGCCCTCAGAAGTGGCCGTGATTGCCGATGAAACCGCCGACGCCGCCATCGTCGCCAGCGACCTCGTGGGCCAAGCCGAACACGGCCATGAGTCACCGGCCTGGCTCTTCACCACGTCTCAAACCTTGGCAGAAGACGTGATGCGCCGCATGCCTGCGCTGATCAACGCCCTGCCCCCCACGGCGCGCGACGCCGCCGGCTGCGCCTGGCGCGACTACGGCGAAGTCATCAAATGCAACACCCGCGAAGAAGTTGCCCAAATTTCCGACCGCTACGCCAGCGAACACCTTGAAGTGCACGCCGCAGACCTGGACTGGTGGCTGGCGCGCCTGACCTGTTACGGCTCGCTCTTTTTGGGCGAGGAAACCACCGTGGCTTACGGCGACAAAGCCAGCGGCCCCAATCACGTGCTGCCGACCAAGGGCGCAGCACGCTATTCCGGCGGCTTGTCGGTACACAAGTTCATGAAGACACTCACGTGGCAGCGCATGGACCGCGCTGCGGCCCGAGACATCGGTGAAGTGACAGCCCGCATTTCGCGCCTCGAAGGAATGGAAGCCCATGCCCGCACGGCTGACGACCGCCTGGCCAAGTACTTTCCTAACGATTCATTTGACCTGGGCGAGCAGGTGACTGTGTGAACGGCTTCATTGAACAACTCTTCTCGCTGCACGGCCAGCATGCTGTTGTCACCGGCGGCAACAGCGGCATCGGGCTGACCATCGCCACCGCACTGGGCCGCGCTGGCGCCAGCGTGTTGCTCGTGGCGCGACGCGAAGCGCAATTGGCGCAAG
>JAYVRO010000511.1:0-11414 GCA_043776165.1 Rubrivivax sp.
GCGGCGGTGGCTGCTTTCAACTCCAGCACTTCAGCTTGCAAAAGCACTTGCTCCAGCAACTGGTCAACGCCCTGGCCGGTCTTGGCAGACACGGCCACAAAAGGTGATTCACCGCCAAAGTCCTCGGGCACAACGCCTTCTGCAACGAGTTCGCTCTTTAAACGTTCGAGGTTAGCGTCTGGCTTGTCGATCTTGTTCATGGCCACGACGATGGGCACATTCGCAGCCTTGGCGTGGTGGATGGCTTCTTTGGTCTGCGGCATGACACCGTCATCAGCCGCCACCACCAAAATAACGATGTCGGTGGCCTTGGCGCCGCGCGCCCGCATCGCCGTGAAGGCGGCGTGGCCTGGGGTGTCCAAGAAGGTGATCATGCCGCGCGGAGTTTCAACGTGATAGGCGCCAATGTGCTGCGTGATGCCACCCGCTTCACCAGCCGCCACACGGGCGCGGCGGATGTAATCGAGCAGCGACGTCTTGCCGTGGTCCACGTGGCCCATCACCGTGACAACAGGGGCGCGTGGCAACTGCTCAGCGCTCGCCGCAGCGTGTTCTTCGGCCGTGAAGGCCTCGGGGTCATCGAGCTTGGCAGCAAAGGCTTTGTGGCCCATCTCTTCAACCAAGATCATGGCCGTTTCTTGGTCCAGCTGTTGGTTGATGGTGACCATCTGGCCAAGCTTCATCAACTGCTTGATGAGCTCGCCGGCCTTCACGGCCATCTTGTGCGCCAAGTCGGCCACGCTGATGGTCTCGGGCACATGCACTTCTTGCACCTGCGGCTCGGGCGCTGCCACGTAACTCGTGGGCTGGTCGTTCGATTCACTCCGACGTCCACCGCGCGGTGCGCGCCACCCAGGGCGGCTGCCTGCGTCGTTGCGTGTTTTGAGCGCACGTTTTTTGGCAGCGTCGTCGGCCCAACTTGACGAGAGCTTTTCGCTTTTGACTTGTTTTTTATCACCCGGCTTGGCCGCGCCGGCTGGCGTTGTGGCCGCCCCAGGCGCCGCCTTGGGCTTGTGAATCGTGCCTTTGATGGCCTCTTTGGCGGGGTCTGCCTTGGGCTCCTCGGGCTTCTTGGCCACCAGCGTTTTCTTCGGCGCCGACATCATGGCGCGGATCGCGGCAGCTTCCGTCTCGGCGACTTTGCGGCGACGGTCCGACTCGTTTTGGCGCGCACTGTCCTCGGCTGCCTTGTCAGCGGCTTTCACGACACGCAGCGCGGGTTTGGCGGGCTCGGCAGCCTTGGCAACTTCGACAGGTGAAACATCGGCCACTGGGGCTGGTGTCGCGACAGACGCCGCAGCCGGGGCAGCGACCGGCACAGCAGTCGCCTTGCCAGCTTTGCCGGGCTTGCCGGTGGCTGTCGACGTGGTGGTGGTGCCAGTAGGGGCCGCAGCGGGCACAGCAACCAGTGCCGCCTTGGCCGCTTCTTCAGCGGCCACACGCACGGCGTCCGCGGCCGCTTGAGCCGCAGCAGCAGCGGCGGCGGCTTCAGTCGCTTCACGAGCGGCACGCTCAAGCTCTTCTTGGTGTCGATGCGCTTGCGCAGCCTCGGCCTCCTGCCTGACCATCAAGTCAGCTTGCTCGCGCGCCGCGATTTCAAGGCGCTGATGTTCCAGCTCTTCTGCGCTCGGTCCTGAGGGCTCTTCCACGGCGGGTACGGCATCGTCGCGCTTGATGAAGGTGCGCTTCTTGCGCACTTCCACCTGGATGGTGCGCGCCTTGCCACTGGCGTCGGCTTGTTTGATCTCGCTGGTAGATTTTTTGGTCAGCGTGATTTTCTTGCGCTCGGCGCCGACCACGGTGCCATGCGACGTGCGCAGAAATTCAAGAAGGCGCTCTTTGTCGGATTCGCTCAAGGCATCGTCGGGCGAGACTTTGGCCACACCTGCCGAGTGCAATTGCTCGAGCAACGCCGAGGGTTGGCGGTTGAGCTGTGCGGCTAGTTGGGCGACGGTGGTCACGGCCATGGACTTGGTTTCCTTCAGGGATTCGCGGTAAAAACGCTGTTGCGTAAGGTCAAAAAGTTAATCATGCCGTGAACCAGTGTTCGCGCGCTTTCATGATCAGCTCACGCGCTTTGGCGTCGTCCATGCCGGTCATATCGGTCAATTCGTCAACCGCCAAGTCGGCCAGGTCGTCGCGCTTGTGCACGCCGCCTTCGGCCAGTTTGGCAATCAGCTCTGGGCTCAAGCCCGGCAAGTCACGCAGGTCTTGCGAGACTTCTTCGGCTTGCTCTTCGCGCTCGATTTCCATCGTCAACAGCGCGTCTTTGGCGCGTGTGCGCAGCTCTTGCACGGTGTCTTCGTCGAACGACTCAATCTCCAGCATTTCTTGGAGCGGCACATAGGCCACTTCCTCCAGGCTGGTGAAGCCTTCGGCGATGAGGATATCGGCGACTTCCGCGTCGACATCGAGCTTCGCGACGAAGAGTGCGCGCACCGAATCAGACTCTTCAGCCGTCTTCGCTTGCGACTCTTCGGCCGTCATGATGTTGATGCGCCAGCCCGTCAGTTCAGACGCCAAACGCACGTTTTGTCCACCACGGCCAATGGCGATGGCAAGGTTCTCTTCGTCCACCACGACGTCCATCGCATGACGCTCTTCGTCAACGACGATCGATGACACATTGGCCGGGGCCAGTGCGCCAATGACGAACTGCGCTGGGTCGTCAGACCACAGCACGATGTCAACACGTTCGCCGGCCAGTTCGGTGGTCACACCGTTCACACGTGAACCGCGAACACCCACGCAGGTGCCGATGGGGTCAACACGGCGGTCATGGGAAACCACGGCAATTTTTGCGCGCGAGCCAGCGTCGCGCGCGCAGCTCTTGATCTCAAGCAGGCCCTGTTCGATCTCGGGGACTTCTTGCGCAAAGAGCTCAGTCATGAAACCCGGCGCAATGCGCGACAACATGATCTGCGCACCGCGCTGTGTGTTGTCGATACCTGTGATGAATGAGCGCACGCGGTCGCCGGTGCGCAGATTCTCTTTGGGGATTGACTCATTGCGCTTCAAGCGCCCTTCAACGCGGCCCGACTCAACAATGATGTCGCCCTTGTCCATGCGTTTGACAGTGCCAACAAAAATCTTCTCGCCGCGCGAGAGAAAGTCGTTGAGCAATTGCTCACGTTCCGCGTCACGGATCTTTTGCAAGATGACTTGTTTGGCCTGCTGCGCCCCAATGCGGCCCAGCGGCACAGACTCCATCGCTTCTTCGATGTAATCACCCTCTTCGATATCGGGGATGCGGTCCAGTGCATCGGACAACATCTCTTCGGCATCTGCGTTTTGCAAACCAGCCGCGTCAGGCACGACCAGCCAACGGCGGAAAGTTTCGTATTCACCGCTTTCGCGGTCAACGGCGACGCGGATGTCCACCTCACCGCCCTGCAGCTTTTTAGTGGCTTGCGCCAGCGCAGCTTCCACCGCACCAAAGACCACGTCAAGTTCGACCGTCTTCTCGCGGGAGATCGCCTCCACGAGCATCAGCATTTCGCGATTCATTAAACAAGACCTCCGTCGTCACCAGGCTGCTCTGCATTCGCAGTGGCAGCACCCTTGGCACCGCGTCGACCTTTGAAGTCGACCACGGGCACCAACCGCGCTTCGCGCAATTCACTCAGGACAAAACCCAGCACTTGCTCGGTCTTGCCGTCTTTAAAAACCAATTCCCAACGGCCTGCAGTAGCGCCGCCTTGCAGCAATCCTTTGAAGACCTTGCGGCCTTGCATCGGGGCCTTCAAGGTGATGCTCACTTCATGGCCCGCAAACCGGGCAAAGTCGGCCTCGCGCCGCAGCGGCCGGTCCAAACCGGGTGACGACACTTCAAGTCGCTCGTAGTCAAGGCCGTCGACTTCCAGCGAATAACGCAACTGACGCGTGACTTGCTCGCAGTCGTCCACCGTTACAAACTCACCGCTGTCACCCAAGTAGGCTTGTCCGAGTCTGCGGTCGATGTAGATTCGCAGCAAGCCGCGTGGCGCGCGCTCAACATCCACCAGGTCATAGCCCAGGCCGTTAACCGTGGCCTCGATCGATTCACGCCACCCGGGTTTACCGGGTGCATCGAAGAGGTTGGTTGATGGGCTGCTCGCGTCTTTCAAAGGTTGGCCTTGGTTTGCCTGTTTTCAGGGTGTCTGAAGCTCAGAAACCACCCTGCTGTACCCGTTCCACAAACCGGGCTGGCCGTCCAGACAAACCACAAGGCAACGCACAGAAAATTGCGCACCTGTAAGTCGATCAAGCAAAAAAAATGGGCCGGAAGATTCCGCCCACTTAGCCATTCCCGGGAAAACCGGCATTATAGCCACGCCAAATTGCAAAGCCGAGCCCAGCTAAGCCGCGCAAACTCTGCGTGCGAGAATCCTCCGCCCTCCAATGAGGGGCACGAATTCTGGAGACAACATGGGTTTTCTCACTGGCAAACGCCTGCTCATCACGGGTGTGCTGTCCAACCGCTCCATCGCCTATGGCATTGCGCGTGCCTGCCACCGCGAGGGCGCCGAGCTGGCCTTCAGCTACCAAGGCGAGCGCTTCAAAGAGCGCATCACAGAATTCGCAGCTGAGTTTGGCTCCAGTCTGGTGTTTGACTGCGATGTGAGCAGCGACGAACAAATCGCTGCGCTCGTGCAAGGCCTGTCAGCCAGCTGGCCGCAGTTCGACGGCTTTGTGCACGCGATTGGTTTTGCGCCGCGTGAGTCCATTGGAGGTGACTTTTTGGAAGGCCTGTCGCGCGAGTCCTTCCGCATCGCACACGACATCTCTGCCTACAGTTTTCCTGCGCTGGCTAAAGCCTGTGCACCTCATTTGCGCCCAGGTGGCGCGCTTCTGACGCTGACTTATCTGGGCGCGCTGAAAGCCGTGCCCAACTACAACACGATGGGCCTGGCTAAGGCCTCGCTCGAGGCCAGCGTGCGCTACCTGGCGGCCAGCTTGGGTGCACGTGGCGTGCGGGTGAATGGCATCTCGGCGGGGCCCATCAAAACACTGGCGGCTTCGGGCATCCTGGGCTTTGGCAAGATGCTGCAAGCTGTGGCGCAGGCCACGCCGCTCAAACGCAATGTGTCGATCGACGATGTAGGCAACGTGGCGGCGTTTTTGTTGTCTGACCTGGCCGGTGGGGTGAACGCCGAGATCACCTACGTGGACGGGGGCTTCAGCGAGATGGCGATGTTGGGCGCCGTAGATTAGCTTTTGACTTGAGTGGCTCGGTGGCGGCCAAGCTGACGACACTGCGTCGCTACATTCTTTGCCGATTCCAGACAACGCCCTTCTGCCATCTTGATGCACACCCAGTCTCGCCAACGCAGCACCAAGGCGCGCCTCGTCGCCGACGTTGGCGGCTCTAACGCCCGCTTCGGCTGGCTCGCGCCGGGCAGCACACGACCGAGCCATATCGAAAAATTGGCCGTAGCGGACTTTCCTGGTTTGGTGGCCGCTGCTGAAGACTATTTGCAGCGGCTGCGTCAGAAATTGGGTGCCAGCTATCAGGCGCCGAGTTCGGCAGCAGTTGCCGTGGCCACAGCCGTGACTGGCGACATCGTCGACTTCACCAACAGTGCCTGGCGCTTTTCACAGGCGCAGACTGGCGCGGCGCTCGGGTTGAACAAACTCGTCGTATTGAACGACTTTGAAGCCTTGGCATTGGCGCTTCCCGGGTTAGATGCCAGCCAAATTCGAGCCCACCCAGGCCAACCAGCCATCACCACTGCCCAAGGTACGCATCGCCATGCCATGGCCGTGATAGGCCCTGGTACCGGGCTGGGTGTGGCTGGCGTGATGCCCACAATCGACGGCTGGGTGGCCATGCCAGGCGAAGGCGGTCACGCCACATTGGCGGCGGGCAGCGAGCAAGAGGCAGCCCTGCTGGCCATCGTGCGCCGCGACCATGCGCATGTCTCGGCCGAGCGCTTGTTGTCAGGCATCGGCCTGCCATTGCTGCACTCAGCGATGGCAGAACTGGCCGGGCGCCTTGGCACTGAGGCGCCCGACGCCCAGGCCATCATCGAGCGCGGCATGGCGGATGACGCCTTGTGCCGCGACACCCTGCTCCAGTTTTGCGCGTTGCTCGGCAGCTTTGCCGGCAACGTCGCACTGACGCTTGGCGCGCGCGGTGGCGTCTACATCGGGGGCGGCATCGTTCCCAGGCTTGGAAACTTGTTTTTTGCGTCTGAATTTCGCCACCGCTTCGAATCAAAAGGGCGATTGACGGGCTACTTACATACCGTCCCCACTGCTTTGATCACCGATACCATGGCAGCGCTAATGGGCGCAGCAGCGGCACTGAAGTAAATCAGGCTTGGCATCGTTATCACTGGTTCGTTCCCGTGGTTTTCATCGTTTGCGACTTGGCGACTTCCATCGAAATCTCACCCCACCACAGCGCGTTGCAGCTCAAGCAAAGCCACAAAGCCACACGCTGGCTGTTTGCCATGTTTGGCATGTTGGGGGGCGTATGGGGCGTGCATGTGCCCGCGCTCAAAGCGCACTACGCGCTGAACGAGGGCAGTCTATCCATCGTATTGCTGTCCACGGGCTTGGGCGCCGTGGCCTCACTCTTTGTCGCAGGCCGGCTCGTGGCTTGGCTCGGTGTACAGCGCACCGTGGTGATCACAGCCTTCGTGATGTCAGCACTGCTGGCAGCCGTTTTGCATTGGCCGAACATGGCAATGCTGCTGGTTACTGGCGCGCTATTTGGTTGCGCCATGAGCGTGTTCGACGTCGCCATCAATGACGAAGGCAGCGCGATTGAGAGCCTGGGCGAGCGCGCCGTGATGAGCCACTTGCACGGCATGTTCAGTGTGGGCGCCATGGCCGGTGCCGGTGCCGCAGCAGGCCTGCTGCGTCTGGGCATGGGGGCCGACGCGCAGTTCCAGGTCACGGGCTTGTTGATGTTTGCTGTCGTCGCCTTCGTGTCACGTCAAATGTTGGCGCACGCTGCACCCAGCATCGAGCTGCCTGGCAGTCACTTCATCCTGCCGCGCGGCGTTCTGCTGGCCATTGGTCTCTTGATGTTTTGCAGTTTCATGGCCGAAGGCTCGATGGGTGACTGGAGCGTGCTTTACCTGCACCAGGAACTGCACATGAGTCCACCCGCCGCAGGTGCCGGCTTGGCCGTCTTTACTGGCGCCATGGCCGCCCTGCGTTTTGCAGGCGACCGACTACGCGCCCGGTACGCCGAACACTTGGTGCTGGCCTGGGGCGCTGCCACAGCAGCATTGGCGATGACCATTGTTCTCGTGGCCCAAGAGCCCACGGTGGCGCTGATCGGCTTTGGTTTTGTGGGTGCAGGGCTGGCCCCCATCGTGCCTATCCTCTACGCTGCAGCGTCCCGCGTGCCGGGCACCACACGCAGCGCCGCCATCGCCTCGGTGGCTTCGATCGGTTACGCTGGGCTGTTGCTCGGCCCGCCGATCATCGGTGGCATTGCACAGCACCTGTCACTCAGCGCCGCCATGGTGGTCATAACGATGATGGCGGCGACCATTGCCATTTGCGCACGGGTCGTCAGGGCGGCTTGATGGGGCTGAGGTTTGTGCCCAGGAATCACACTTGTTTTCCAAACTACAAAGAACAGACTTCCCCATGATCGACCTTCACGAACGCCGCGCAGGCGTTTTGCTGCACCTCACATCATTGCCTGGCCCTCACGGAATCGGTGACCTGGGGCCCGACGCCTACCGTTTTGTCGACTGGCTCCACAGCGCTGGCCAACAGCTTTGGCAATGGCTTCCCACCACGCCGATTGGACCAGGTGACTCACCCTATCAAAGTGTCTCGGCCTTTGCGGGCAGCCCCTTGATGGTGGCGTTGGAACCACTGGCGTCATGTGGATGGTTAACCAACCTGAACCTGCCTGCAGATGGCTTCGACGCCTTGCGCGTGGACTTCGCCAAGGTGGTGCCTTGGCGCTTGGCACGCTTGCGTGAAGCGGCGGCGGGCTTCTTTGCCAATGCGACACAGAACGAACAGGCAGTGTTCGCGAAGTGGCGCAACGAACAAAGTTCTTGGCTCGACGACTACGCCCTTTTCATGGCGCTGGAAACAGCGCACAGTGGTCAACCCTGGTGGACCTGGGCCCCCGCCCTGCGCGCCCGCGATGCCAGCGCCCTGCAAGCCGCGGTTCATCAGCATGCCGACGAAGTGGAATTCTGGTGTTTTGTGCAATGGTGTTTTGACGTGCAGGCCGCTGCGCTCAAGGCCTACGCCAATGCGCGCAAGGTGTTGATCGTGGGCGACCTGCCCATCTTCATCGCCCACCACAGCGCTGATTGTTGGGCGCGGCCCGATCTGTACACGCTCGATGCCGACTTTCAACCTACCGTGGTGGCGGGGGTGCCGCCCGACGACATAGGACCACTGGGCCAGCGTTGGGGCAACCCGCTCTACCACTGGGACCGCATGGCAGCAGAGAACTTTGTTTGGTGGACAGCGCGTGTGCGTCGCACATTGACGCAAGCTGATGTCTTTCGCATCGACCACTTTCGTGGTTTTGCGGGCTACTGGGAGATCCCCGCAAGCGAACCCACAGCACAGGTGGGGCGTTGGGTCACAGGTCCGGGCAAACCGCTGTTTGATGCCATAACGCAAGCGTTGGGCGAACTGCCCATCATTGCTGAGGACCTGGGCTTCATCACACCCGACGTGATGGCCCTGCGTGACGGCTGCAACTACCCCGGCATGAAGGTCATGCGGTTCGCTTTTGGGGGCGACGGTGGTCACGCGTTTTTGCCCCACAACTACGCGCCATTTTGTGTGGCCTACACCGGCACACACGACAACGACACCGCACTTGGGTGGTGGGGCAACACGACGCAGCGCGCGCGCAGCTTTGCGGGCAGCTACATGGCGTGCGGCGCACACGACGTGCACTGGGCGATGGTGCGCGCGGCTTGCAACTCCGTGGCGTGCATGGCAGTGTTTCCCTTGCAGGACGTGATGGGTTTGGGCAGCACTCACCGCATGAACATCCCCGGCACGCTGGGAGGCGACAACTGGGTCTGGCGCTTTGAATGGCCCATGTTGAGCCGCGACGCCACGCGGGTTTTGGGCCTTATCAGCGCGGCCAGTGGGCGCGCGCCTGCAGCGCTGCTGCAGCTACCGATTTGAGCTGTTTTTCAATTCAACATCCACCCGCTTGTGCCCATGCCACATGGCCGCCACCAAGTTTTCTCCGTGCCGCCAACTCGCGTGCGCCACACCGGTCCAGTGCAGCAGCACGAGGGGAACCACGGCCCAGCAGGTGGCGCCATGAAACGCTACCAGCAGGGCGCTACCCCAGTAGCGGTCCGTCACGTACAAGGCACCGCTGCCGGCACCCACAACACAGGTGAACAACAAGGCCAGCACCATCAGGGCGCCCAGCGGGTTGTGATTGACATAGCGCGGCTCGGCGCCTTGCAACCACGCGCGGGTGTAAACGATTGTGTCATGTGGTGTGTTAACAAACGACTTGAAGCGCGCTTGTCGGGGCCCGCAAAAACCCAGCGCGATGCGCGCTGCAGCCGCCACCAGCGCGGCGTAGCCCGAAAGCTCATGCAAACGCCCACCTTCGTGGGTGATCAGGGCGCACAAGACAGCGACTGCCAACACGGCGTGCAGCACACGCTGCCAGCGCGGCGAACAGGGTCAAGGCCAAAACATTGATTCGCATGAGCGTGTCCTGCTGGGTTCAACTAGGCGCGGATGCTGCCATGAACAGGTCTGCTTGCACCAGCGCTGGCCCACAAGGCGCTGACAATGCACTCGGTCCACTCGGCCAGCACCTGGGTCATGTTTGTGGTGGACTGCGTTGCAGCCAGGCCAAAGCCTCAGAGACTTTCACCCTCACCCACCACACCAGCCGTGCGCAATGCCGCGAGCAACCATCCGGGCGTGAGCTGTTTGCGCGATTGAATGTCGGCGATGCGTTTGCTTTCCGCCGCAACTTTTTCAGCGGCCAGCGGCAACATCGCGGCTGCTTTGTTGCGTTCGATGACCGTGACCCCGTCGGCGTCACCCACCACCAAGTCACCCGGGTAGACGGTGACACCGCCTACCGACACGGGGTGGTTGATGCGCCCTCCCACGCCCTTGGTGGGGCCATTGGGATTGAGACCAGCGGCAAACATGGGAAAACCCAGTTCACGCAGTGCCACGCTGTCGCGGGCGGCGCCATCGATCACTGCGGCCTGGATGCCCAGCGCGACACATTGCTGAGACATGATTTCGCCCATCAGCGCCGCACCCAGATCACCCTTGCCGTCGATAACGAGCACGTCGCCCGGTTGGGCCAGCGCCATGGCGGCGTGGATCATGAGGTTGTCACCCGGGCGCACTTCTACGGTGAAGGCCGGGCCTGCAAAAGACATGTTGGGCGATAGCGGCGCAATGCGGCCATGCATGCCACCACGGCGTCCGGCCACGTCGGCCAGGATGGAAGAAGGGTACTGTGCAGCAGCGGCAACCACGTCAGGTGCTACGCGCTCGATGTTGCGAATGATGTCGTTCATGACTCTTGCAGCGGCCTAACCGCTTCCCGTGTTGATATGAGGCTTGGTTGAATCGGTCATTCGATCAGCTGACACCAAGTTAGGTGTCGGCGCAGCGCAACCCAGGCGCTATGCTTCCAGTTTTAAAGCGCGCTGAGCATTGGCGCGCTTGCTGCAAGGACAGTCGATGAGCACCCCCAGCCGCCTAGGCAAATACGAAGTTCGACGCGAGATCGGCAAAGGATCGATGGGCATCGTATATGAGGGCTTTGACCCCATGCTTCAGCGCCGGGTGGCGATCAAAGTCATCCGCGAAATCGACCTCGACCCCGCGCAAGCGTCTGAGATGTTGGCGCGCTTGCGGCGCGAAGCCCAAGCGGCGGCACGCCTGAGCCACCCCAATATCGTAGCGATTTACGACTACAGCGACGACACCTCCGGCGATGATGGGCGTGGCCACGTGGCCTTCATCACCATGGAATTGGCCGAGGGCAAAGAGCTCAAGGAGCGCTTTGACGCCAAACATCACTTCGCACCCCAAGACATTGAACATTGCATGGGCGGCATCTTGGCCGCCCTGCAACACGCACACAGCAATGGCGTGACGCACCGCGATATCAAGCCTGCGAATGTGATCTTGCTGCCCAGCGGCGTCGTGAAAGTGGCCGACTTTGGTGTGGCTCGCATCGAGAACTCCGACCTCACTCAGACGGGCACAGTGATGGGCACGCCGTTGTACATGTCGCCTGAACAAATCATGGGCCACGCGGTCGATGGCCGCTCTGACCTGTTCGCCTGCGGTGTGATGCTTTATCAGTTCCTGACGGGTGAAAAACCGTTCACTGGCTCGGTCACGTCGCTGATGCAAAAGGTGCTGCACGAAGACCCCATGCCACCAACAAGGCGTGACGCTTCGCTGGCCCCCGAGTGGGACAAGGTGCT
>JAYVRO010000512.1:0-11390 GCA_043776165.1 Rubrivivax sp.
CCTTGTTTGACGGGCAAGCGAAAACTCTCAGCGAACTCGGGTGTGAGGTCACGCGTTTCAACGCCCAGCCAGCCGCGGCGCACCTGTCCATCACGCACCAGGGCCTCCATCACTTGGCGTGCCGTGTCCACGGGGATCGCAAAACCAATGCCGAGGCTGCCACCGGTGCGCGAAAAAATCGCGGTGTTGATGCCAATGAGATGGCCGTTGGCGTCTACCAATGCACCGCCCGAATTGCCCGGGTTGATGGCGGCGTCGGTCTGGATGAAATTTTCGAAAGTCGACAAGCCCAAACGGTTGCGTCCTAGTGCGCTGACGATGCCCGAGGTCACGGTTTGCCCCACGTTGAATGGGTTGCCGATGGCTAAAACCGCGTCGCCGACTTGCAACGTTTGCACGTCGCCAAAGGCCACTGTGGGCAGTTTGTCAAGCTCGATCTTCAGCACGGCGATGTCAGTCTCGACATCGGTGCCAATGAGACGCGCACTGGCTTGGCGTCCGTCGGCCAAGAGCACTTCGATCTCGTCAGCGCCTTCGATGACGTGATTGTTGGTGAGCAAATAGCCTTCGGGCGAGACGATGACGCCCGAACCCAGGCCGGTTTGTTGTTGAGACTGCGGCGCTTGCTCACCAAAGAAAAAGCGAAAGCGCGGGTCGTCAGCGTGCGGGTTGCGTTTGCTGACTTTGCTCGCCACGATGCTGACCACAGCGGGTGAGGCGCGCTTGGCGGCGAGTGCAAAGCCGTGGCCAGAGCTCGCAACCGTCGACGCTGCTTGTGCGGGCGCAGCCACCGCAGCGACCGTGGTGATGGTCGGGCTGGGGAGCATGCCCGCCGTGCCCATCGTGGAGCGCGGCAACCAGGCGGGTTTGAGCGTCATCACGACAAAGAGCAGGGCCAGCGCGACGGTGACCGCCTGCGAGAATACGAGCCAAGTTTTACGCCACATGCTGGAGGTTTTCAAAGATGGCTGATCGCGATGAAGTGGAGCTTTGCCTGCGCGATTTGCTGCGGCCACAAGCCTTCAAGGATTATGGGCCGAACGGTTTACAGGTTGAGGGCAAACGCGCGGTGCGGCGCATCGTGTCGGGCGTCACGGCGAGCTTGGCGTTCATCGACGCCGCCATCGCCGCAGACGCCGATGCGCTCATTGTTCACCACGGCCTGTTTTGGCGCGGTCACGATGGTCGATTGACTGGCTGGTTGCGCCAACGTGTGGCGCGGTTGATGGCGCACGACGTCAATCTCTTTGCCTATCACTTGCCCTTGGATGCGCATGCTGAGCTCGGAAACAACGCGCAGTTTGGCCAACGTTTGCGGTTGGTGGCAGACGCACGATTTGGCGAGCAAGACGTTGGTTTCATGGGTGCTGCAGCCGATGCCGACTTGGGCGCGTTGGTCGCCCAAGCACAAGCAGTGTTGCAGCGTGACGTGACTTGTGTCCCCGGCGACGGCCGTGCACTGCGTCGTGTGGCCTGGTGCACGGGCGGTGCCCAGGGATACTTTGAGGAAGCCATCGCAGCAGGCGCCGATGTTTTCATCACCGGTGAAATTTCTGAGCCGCAAGCCCATTTGGCACGAGAAACCGGCGTGGCTTTTATGGCCTGCGGTCACCACGCTACCGAGCGTTTTGGCGCGCCTGCGGTGGGCGCGTTTGTGGCGCAAAAGATGGGCCTGACGCACCAGTTCATTGAGATTGCGAACCCCGCGTGAGCACGATGAAAAAACCCCTGTTGCTGACCATGGGCGACGCTGCGGGCATCGGGCCCGAGATCATCGTCAAGGCTTTTGCTGCTGGCGCCGCAAACGGCTGCGTGGTGGTGGCTGATGTGGGCGTGATGCGGCGCGCCTTGGCCCTGTGGCCCGATCAAACCATGCCCTTGGTTCAGTTGGAGGATGTGACCGAACTCGCCCAAGTGCCCGCGGGCTGCTTGCCCGTGTGGCAGCCGCCGGATAGGGAACACGAAAACCAGCCCGACTTGGCCGCGCTCCCCTGGGGCTGCATCAGTGCTCGCAACGGCGCTGCTGCTGCGCGGTGCATTGAGCAGGCCACGGCTTGGGTGCTGCAAGGCGAGGCACTGGGCATCGTCACCGCGCCAATCCACAAAGAAGCGTTGTTTCTGGCCGGCGTTAACTTTCCAGGTCACACAGAAATGTTGCAAGCCCTTGCCGCTGGCGCTGGCCCCTTGCCAGCGGTGCGCATGATGTTGGCCAATGAAGAGCTTCGTGTCGTGCTGGTGACCATCCACATGGCCTTGCGTGACGCGATTGCTGCGGTGAGCTTTGATGCGGTGCTGCAAACCCTGCACATCACCCATGCATCCTTGGCCGCGTTTGGCCTGAAGCAGCCGCGCATCGCTGTGGCTGGCCTGAACCCCCATGCGGGTGAGGGCGGGCTCTTTGGCAATGAGGAGCTGACCATCATCGGCCCGGCCGTGCAAGCCGCACGCGCCGAGGGCATCCACGCAAGTGGGCCCTTTGCGCCTGACACCGTGTTCATGCGCGCGCGCCACGCGCCAGGGCATCCGGGCGAGTTTGATGCCGTGGTGGCCATGACGCATGACCACGGCCTCATCCCTGTCAAATACCTGGGTGTGGAGCAAGGTGTCAACGTCACGCTGGGCCTTCCCTTTGTGCGCACCAGCCCCGACCATGGCACAGCCTTTGACATAGCGGGCCGTGGTGTGGCTGATGCTTCGAGCTTGATCGCGGCCATCCGCATGGCCAGGCAACTATCAGCTTGTTGAGTAACTGCTCAAGCAGGGGGGCCGATCAGACGCTGGCGCGCGTGCCGAGGTCCGCCAGTTGGCGCCTCGCGCGGGCCGTGGCACGCTCGATCAGGTAGGCGCTCTCGAAAGCTCGCATGCGCTCCGTCTCACACAAGCGCGTGAGCATGCGGTGCGTCAACGAGATGGCTTGGCGTTGTTTGCTGCCATGGCGGAAAACAAAAAAAGTGCG
Source organism: Rubrivivax sp. (assembly GCA_043776165.1). GTDB lineage: Bacteria > Pseudomonadota > Gammaproteobacteria > Burkholderiales > Burkholderiaceae_C > Rubrivivax. Next base: position 2,957 of record JAYVRO010000512.1, read on the forward strand.
GGCTGGGCTGACGTGCACCAAGCGGACTTTTTGCCACTGGCCTTGCAAGTGCATCTGGTAGGCAAAACCGATCTGCACGTGATCGACCAAGGTTTTGCCGCGTGTGGGTTCATCGGCGTCGCTCAAGGTGGGCAAGCCTTGAATTTGCACTTCGGCGTTGCTCGGCTCGGGCTCTTGGCTGAGGTCGATATCGACCTGACCATTCCAGTCCACCGAGGCTTCAGTGACCAGCCCCACTTGCTGCGCTTCGTCCGCGTTGAAGGGGGCGACCAGCGCTTGTTCACTGTGCTCCGACGGCGTGGCGCGAGGCGCCAGCGAGAGATCGGCGCGCGACGGCAGTCGCTGGTCCAGCACGCCTTCCACGCGCTTGGCCATGAGGTTGAAGTCAAGTGTGCGCGCGCCCGTGTTCTTCAGGGCCTCGGCATGCGCTGGCAGGAGCTGCGCAAAAAAAGCACGCCGCGCAGCGTCGTCCCAAGCGATGAGTGCCATGCCATCGTTCAAGGCTTGCATGAGTTTGGGCAACTCGGTCAAAAAGGCCTTGCGTTGCGCGGGAGTGGCCTTGGGCTGCACGCTCATCAACAATTCGCGCCCGGTGTGGCGCATGCGCTCAACAGCCTCGCTGTCAGGCCCGGAAGCCGCCGCCGCTGTGAGCAAGACCTGGCTCCAAACGTGCGCCACAAAGTCGCGCAAAAAGGCCGGGGTTTCCAGGTCCTTCATGGCGCCGCTGAGTTGCTGCGCATACAAGCCTTGCAGACGCAACTGATCTTCTCTGGCCTGCAAAACAGCAGCTGCGCCGCCCGCTTCGTCCATCGCCTCGTCAGCAACAAAAGCCTCTAAAGCGTCGAGCTGGGACTCGTAAAGAGCCATTTGTTCAAAATCGCCTTGAACAACGGCCTGCACCAGCGCTTGAACCTTGGCCAGAAAGCGCTGCCCACGGTCGTCATCAAAATCCTCCAGCGCACTGCCGACCGAAGCAATGCGGTTCACGAAGCGCCGCACAGGGTGGCGCCGCGACGAGAAAAAAGCCGGATCCCCCAGCGCCGCGCGCAACACGGGCAACTGCAAGCGCGCAATTTGCCGCGCCATCTGCGGCGGCACCTTGGGGTCTGAGAGGATCTGATCAAACAGGCTGCCAATGACATCGATCACCATGTGGTCGATGGCGCCTTGGGAGGCTGCTCGCAACTCATCGCGGTGGCGGTGGATCAGGTTGGGGGCCATGCCTTCAAGCGAGGCCTCAATGACGGCGTCTGCATCGACGTTGGCGTTGGTCCGCGAGCCTGTATCGCTGCTGGGCGACAAGGCGCCTGAATCAACGTGCGTCAAGCGTCGGATCAGCCGCATCATGCTCGCATCAACCTGACCCAACTGCGTGCTGGCGCCCTGCCTGGCGTCGCGGCCAGAACTCAGTGCAGCGCCCGACGTTGAAGGCACCAAACCATCGCGCGACGATCGATCTGAGCGAGTGCCGCCGGTGTCGACAGTCTTCCCAGTACGGGCGTTGGCGCCGTGGTCGTTGTCAAGTTGGGCATCCGATTCCGAGTTCGGCCCCGCACTGGCGCGGCTCTCCGTCAGGCGCACCGTCAATCCGGCGGGCTGTATGCCCATGCCGCGCAGGTCGGTCACGATGGCCGCGTAAGTCGAGCCCAGCATGGCCGACAAGGAGCGCACCAGCTCGGCCGACAAGATGCGGCGCGAGTCCAGGTTCGTGGTGGTGGCCTCGGTGGCACGGATCATCGCCAGTCCCACCAGCTCTGGGCGCAAGGGGTTCAGGTCAGGCGCCAACCCTGCGGTCGTGAGCACGGACACCAGGTACGCGCCCAATTCACGCAGTTCCCATTCGCAGGCATGGGCCATCTGCAAACCGAAGCGCTCGGCAGCGACTTTGATCTCCAACTCGTGGTCGTCCATCAAGCTGAGCTCAGCCCAGTTGGTGGCGACCGCGTCCTGCGTTTCGCGGCTCAGGCAGTCGCTGCGCAAACGCGTTTCGAAGGTTTCGTCAAAAGTGAGGCTGAAGAGGGCCGACTTGCGGTCCATCTCGAACTGCGTGGCCAAGATCTCGCTGCGTTGAGACACCGTGGCAGCCGACAACGCGGCCAAGCCCAGGCTCTCAATGCTGCGCTCAACAGCTTGACGCGCCGCTTGTTTGATGCGCTGCGCGGCGGCTTCAATCGGGGCGGGCAAGCGGTGGTGTGCTGTGGGCGTGCTCACGGTTGATTCTCTGTGCAGTGCCCGACGGCGCGAGCCCACTTCCCAGCAGCCTGGGCAAGGGCCCCCGCGCGGAGAAGTGAGCGCAAGTATGCGTCAAGCGTCGGCCCCAAAACACACGGGCCCGACGCACTGCGCCAGGCCCGAAGCAAGTTTCTACAGGAGCAAAAGCTACTTACGTAAAGCGTCGCGAATTTCGCGCAGCAAGAGAACGTCTTCTGGTGTGGGGGCTGGCGGGGCCGGTGGTGCGGTAGGGGCTTCACGCTTGACGCGGTTCATCTGGCGAACCATCATGAAGATGATGAAGGCCAAGATGATGAAATTGATCGCCACGGTGATGAAACTGCCGTAGGCAAAAACGGCGCCGGCCTTCTTTTCTTCCACCAAAGTCGTGGCTGTTTGGCCCGACAAGGCGATGAAATAATTGGCGAAGTCCAGACCGCCAAAAATCTTGCTCACGATAGGCATGATGAGGTCGCCTACAAGTGAGTCGACGATCTTGCCGAAAGCGCCACCAATGATGACGCCCACCGCCAAGTCCATCACATTGCCCTTGGTGGCGAATTCTTTGAATTCCGACATCAGGCTCATGGGCTTGTCCTTTAGTATTTTGATTGCGCGCCGCCGTCTGTTGCTTTGACGCGGTGGCGACCATAGGTGCGGTGCCGCACCACGTCAAGGTGGGTCTTACCTGGGGACGACGAGGCGGCGACATGCCTGCGGCGCCGAGCCACCCGTGTCGAGCCGCCCAATAGCCTCGGCTAGAATCCCGCGCTGAATTGCACCTGATCGCCCAACCCGAGGACATCCATGAGTGACGTAGCTGTCCCCAGCTCCCTTGACCCAAGTCATGACCCCAGCCGACGTACCTGGATTGCCATCACCTGTGGTGCTGGCGCTGTAGGTGGTTTGGCAACCGCTGTCCCATTTGTCAGCACCTTCGCGCCCTCTGAGCGCGCCAAAGCCGCCGGTGCCCCGGTGCAGGTGGACATCAGCACGATCAAGCCGGGCGAAATGCTGACCGTTGAATGGCGCGGCAAGCCAGTTTGGATCGTGCGCCGCACACCTGAGCAGTTGGCCTCGCTGAAGCAGACTGATGCGCGGGTGGCCGACCCCAAGTCAGACCGCAAGACCTACCCCACACCGGCTTACGCCAAAAACGAGCATCGTTCCATCAAGCCCGAGTTCTTTGTGGCAGTGGGCATTTGCTCGCACCTCGGTTGTTCGCCCAGCGAAAAGTTCCAGACCGGCGAGCAGCCTTCATTGCCCAAGGACTGGGGCGGCGGATTTTTGTGCCCCTGTCATGGTTCTACCTTCGACCTCGCCGGTCGCGTGTTCAAGGACAAACCCGCGCCCGACAACCTCGAAGTGCCCCCGCACATGTACCTCTCCGACAGCATGCTGCTGATCGGCGACGACAAGAAGGCATAACGAGAACGGTCGCAAGGCCCCGGCATTGAGGTGGATATGGCTGAATTCAAAGAAGTTGCGGCAGGCGCGCCGATTGCAACCAAGCTCACGGTGTGGATGGAGAACCGGTTCCCGACCGCGTTCGACGCCTACCGCGTGCACATGTCGGAGTACTACGCCCCGAAGAACTTCAATTTCTGGTACATCTTTGGCGGCTTGGCCATGCTGGTGCTGGCCTTGCAAATCGTCACCGGCATTTTCTTGACCATGCACTACAAGCCCGATGCCGGCTTGGCCTTTGCCTCCGTTGAATACATCATGCGCGATGTGCCCTGGGGCTGGTTGGTGCGCTACATGCATTCCACTGGTGCCAGCGCGTTTTTCATCGTGGTCTACCTTCACATGTTCCGCGGCATGATGTATGGCAGCTACCGCAAGCCTCGCGAGTTGGTCTGGATTTTTGGCTGCGCCATCTTCTTGTGTTTGATGGCCGAAGCCTTCATGGGCTACTTGTTGCCTTGGGGCCAGATGAGCTACTGGGGCGCCCAGGTCATCATCAACTTGTTCGCTGCTATCCCTTTTGTGGGCGAAGAACTGTCGCTCTTGATCCGTGGTGACTACGTGGTGGGCGACGCCACTTTGAACCGCTTCTTTGCTTTCCACGTGATTGCTGTTCCATTGGCGCTGATTGGTTTGGTCGTTGCGCACTTGCTGGCGCTGCACGACGTCGGCTCCAACAACCCTGACGGTGTGGAGATCAAGGCGACCAAAGGCGCCAACGGCATCCCGCTTGATGGCATCCCCTTCCACCCCTACTACACGGTGCACGATCTCTTGATGGCAGGCATCTTCTTGATGCTGTTCACTGCCGTCATCTTCTTCGCACCAGAGATGGGTGGCTACTTTCTTGAGTACAACAACTTCATCCCGGCCGACCCATTGAAGACACCGTCGCACATTGCGCCGGTGTGGTACTTCACGCCGTACTACTCGATGCTGCGTGCGCTCACCGACCCCATGGTCAACGTGCTGGTGGGTGTGGTGGCTGCGTCGGCTGTGTTGTCGGTCTTGAAAGGCGGCATGTCGGGTGTGGGCAAGGTGATTGTGTTGATCGCCGCCTTGGTACTGGCCTTCTTGCTCAAAGCGTTTGACGCCAAATTCTGGGGCGTGGTCGTGATGGGCGCTGCGGTGATCATCATGTTCTTCTTGCCCTGGCTCGACAACAGCCCCGTCAAGTCAATTCGGTACCGCCCAAGCTGGCACAAGATCGTCTACGGCATCTTTGTCATCGACATGTTGGTGCTGGGCTACCTGGGCACTTTGGCGCCCACCGATGGCCGCACGCTGGCGGCGCAAATCGGCACCTTGTTCTACTTTGGTTTTTTCCTTTTGATGCCTTGGTGGAGCCGCATTGGCGAGTTCAAACGGGTGCCTGATCGCGTCACCTTTCAGGCCCACTGAATCAGCAAGGCGGAGCACAACAACATGATGAAGAAGCTGATCCTTGCCCTGCTCACGAGCCTGACCATGGCGAGCCCGTCTTTCGCCAGTAGCGAAGGCTTGCCGTGGGACAAATTTCCGACTGAACGCGTGACCGAGCTTGCTGCCCTGCAAAACGGTGCCAAGCTCTTTGTCAACTACTGTCTGAACTGTCATGCAGCAGGCTACATGCGCTACAACCGCATGCGCGACATTGGGCTGACCGAAGAGCAAATCAAATCCAATCTTGTGTTCACGGGCGCCAAGGTAGGCGACACCATGAAAGTGGCCTTGGCGCCGCTCGACGCCAAGGCTTGGTTCGGTGGTTTGCCGCCCGACCTGACGCTGGTGGCGCGCTCCCGCTCGGACGGCGCCAAAGGCAGCGGCGCTGACTACATCTACACCTATTTGCGCAGCTATTACCGCGACGACACCAAGGCCACGGGCTGGAATAACTTGGCCTTCCCCAATGTCGGCATGCCCCACGCTTTGTGGGAATTGCAAGGCCAGCAACGGGCCGTGTTTGCAGACGAAAAGGACGGGCACGACCCCAGCAAAACGGTCCACGTTTTCAAGCGTTTTGAGCCCATCACCGTCGGCACGATGAATCAAGAACAATACAAGCTGGCGGTGGCTGACTTGGTGGCTTACCTGCAATGGATGTCAGAGCCTGCACAAGCCGAACGTGTGCGCTTGGGCGTGTGGGTGCTGCTCTTTTTGGGCGTGTTCACCTTGATCGCTTGGCGCTTGAACGCTTCGTATTGGAAAGACATCAAATAGGTCTTTCATTGGTGCCCGCGCTCGGCGCGAAGTGCGAGCGCGAATCGCGCAGTGGCGGCCCTAGGGTGTCCACTGCGTTTCTACTTTTTTGCCAGGGCCTTGTGCCCTTCATGTCGACAGAGGACTCCCCATCATGATGGTGCTTTATTCCGGAACCACTGACCCTTATTCGCACCGCTGCCGCTTTGTGCTGTTCGAGAAGGGCATGGATTTCGAGATCCGTGATGTCGACCTCTTCGCCAAGCCCGAAGACATCGCCTTGATGAACCCCTACAACGAGGTGCCGATCCTGGTGGAACGCGACCTCATCTTGTACGAGTCGCACATCATCAACGAGTACATCGACGAGCGTTTTCCGCACCCGCAATTGATGCCCGGCGACCCCGTGGCGCGTGCTCGCGTGCGGCTCTTTCTCTTCAACTTTGAGAAAGAGCTCTTTGCGCACGTGAACTTGCTCGAGTCGCGTGGTGTCAAGGCCACCGACAAGCAACTGGAAAAAGCGCGCTCGCAAATTCGTGATCGCCTGACCCAACTTGCGCCCATCTTCTTGAAGAACAAGTACATGTTGGGTGACGACTTTTCCATGCTCGACGTGGCCATAGCGCCGCTTTTGTGGCGCCTGGATTACTACGGCATCGACATGTCCAAAAACGCCGTGCCTTTGCTCAAGTACGCCGAGCGAATTTTCTCGCGTCCGGCCTACATTGAGGCGCTCACGCCCTCAGAAAAGGTCATGCGCAAATAGGCCCTGCGGCTTGTAAAGTACGACATGACTTGAATCCATCAAGCGACACAGATCCATGAGTCTTCCAGTGGCACCGGACAGCCAAGGCACGCCGACGCGGCCCTACTTGATCCGTGCACTGCACGATTGGTGCACTGACAACGGCTTCACGCCTTACTTGGCGGTGCATGTTGATGCCACGGTGCAAGTGCCCATGGAGCACGTGAAGAACAACGAGATCGTGCTCAACGTCGGATTCGAAGCCACCAGCGGTTTGAAGCTGGGCAATGAATTTGTCGAGTTTGCCGCGCGCTTTGGCGGGCAGGCGCGCAACATTGTTGTGCCCATCGACCATGTGGTAGCCATCTACGCTCGTGAAAACGGGCAAGGCATGGCGTTCCCGGTGCCGACAGACGCCAGTGCCAGCGGTGTTGGCAAGCCAGCGCCCGTTCTTCGTGGTCTGCGTCTTGCGACATCGGACACGTCGCCAGCCGGACAGAATTCAAAGGCCGTTGACACTGAGGTTGTGGAGCCGTCGCAAGACGACCCGCCTCCAGCCGGTGGCCCGCGACCGTCGCTCAAAAGAATCAAGTGATCGATGCAAGTATTTCGCACCCGCTGACGCCTTACTCTGGCAGGATCGAAAGCACGGGCTTTTACAATCCCCCTCCACGCCGGCTTAGCTCAGTTGGTAGAGCACCCGCCTTGTAAGCGGAAGGTCCCCAGTTCGAATCCGGGAGTCGGCACCAGCAGCGCTGTGCTGGTGCGGCGCGCTACCGCGCCTTCAGCACTTTCACGGCCACGGGCGAACCTGGCAGCCCTGCGTCGCGCAGACGCGCTTCAAATATCGGTAACAACTGCCGCAGCTTCGCTGCCGCCGAGCCATTGGCCGCCAGAATAGTCCAGCCCGTTTCATCCAGTGGCCCAGCTTGCACTTGGGTGCGCAAACCATCAGGCAAGTCGGCGATGATGGCGGCCAGGCAGTCGCGTGAAGCCTTCACGCGCTGCATCAGTTGCCCCAGAGATTCATGGCCATCCAGGGCTTGGCGCAGTGATTGCGCTGGGTTGATGGGGGCCGTCGCCATCACCGGAGTCTAGTGTTGCAAGTGCTCATCACCCACGGCGGCTTGGCGCGAACGCGCGTGCTGCAACTCAGCCGCTGGCAGATCGCTGCTTTTGTACTGGCCTTGATGCTTGTACTGATGCTGGCCTCTGGCGCGATCTATCACTTCATCTTCTTGAAGGCCGCGCGCGAAGGGTGGCCCGTGGTGAGCCAGTTGGTAAAGCTGGTGGTGCGCGACGAGATCGCTCAGCGTGACCGTTTTATGCGCGAAAACCTCGACGTCATGGCACAACGTGTCGGCGAGATGCACGCCAAGCTCATCAAGCTCGAAGCCGTGGGCGAACGCGTATCGGGTATGGCGGGCGTGAAGGTTGATGAAATGAAACCGCTGCGCACCACCACCTCAGACGGTCGGGGCGGGCCTTTTGTGCCGGCCGACAAGCCCACTTGGGACGATCTCTCTCAGCGGCTCACTCGGCTTGACGAGGTCGCCGAGCAAAACCTGGACCTCTTCACCTTGGTGGAGTCTCGCCTGCTGCAAACCCGGCTGAAGGCTTTGATGATCCCGAGCAGCAGGCCTGTGGATGGCCTCATCGGGTCGGGCTTTGGCTTTCGTTACGACCCCATCAGTGGCCGCGGTGCACTGCACTCGGGACTGGACTTCCCCGGCGACATTGGCACCGCCATCCATGCCGCAGCGGGTGGTTTGGTGCTGGCCAGTGAATGGCATGCCGCCTACGGCCAGGTGATCGAGATCGACCATGGCAATG
>JAYVRO010000513.1:0-3300 GCA_043776165.1 Rubrivivax sp.
CATTGAAGCCTTCAGCGCCACACCGTTGTTGGCCGCATTCGCCTGCGTAGCTTGCACAGCAGCGGGGTCGATGTCGACGGCGTCGATCTGCGTCGCACCAAACAGACCCGCAGCAATGGCCAAGATGCCCGAGCCACAACCGTAGTCCAGCACGCGCGTCCAATGCGCCCCCTGCGTTGGCGCGCGTTGTGCAATCCAACGCAGGCACATTCGTGTGGTGGGGTGCGTGCCCGTGCCAAATGCCAGCCCCGGGTCGAGCCGGATCACTTGCGTTGCGGCGGCAGGTGGTTCATGCCAACTTGGCACGATCCAAAACTGCGGTGTGATGTCCACGGGCGCAAACTGAGATTGCGTGATGCGAACCCAGTCCTGTTCAGCAACGGCCTGCAGGGAATGCAAATGCAACTCCGTAGACCACGATTGCGTCAACAGTGCGGCTGCCGCGGCATCGGCTGCGCGCTCGTCTTCAAACAGTGCGTGCAGGGTTGACCGCTCCCAAGCTGACTGTGGCGCTGGCATGCCCGGCTCTCCGAACAAAGCCCGCTCGGCAGACGTGCCCGCGTCAGCATCTTCAACGGACACCGACAGCGCCGCCAACTCGTCCATCAAGGCGTCTGAGACTGGTTCCACCAGTTCTTGGGCAACACGAAGCACCAATTCATGCATGGGTTGAAATCACCATTGTCGAACGTTATTGCGTGCGCCCGATTCAGCGCCAGCGCATGTCCATGTCAGCGCTTGTGCCGCTCCAGCCAACCTTCCAGGTAATGGATGCTCGTGCCGCCTTCAACGAACTTGGCGTCGACCATGAGTTCGCGGTGCAGCGGCAGGTTGGTTTGAATGCCTTCAACCACGGTTTCCGACAAGGCTGTACGCATGCGTGCCAGGGCTTGGTCGCGGGTGTCGCCGTGCACGATGATTTTGCCAATCATCGAGTCGTAGTTGGGCGGCACGAAGTAGTTGGTGTAGACGTGCGAATCGACGCGCACACCCGGCCCTCCCGGTGGATGCCACATGGTGATGCGGCCTGGGGATGGCACAAACTTGTAGGGATCTTCAGCGTTCACGCGGCATTCAATGGCGTGGCCGCGAATTTGGATATTGCGCTGCGCGAAGGGTAGTTTCTCGCCCGCAGCCACGCGGATTTGCATCTGCACAATGTCCACGCCAGTGACGAGCTCTGTCACCGGGTGCTCCACCTGTACGCGAGTGTTCATCTCGATGAAGAAAAACTCGCCGTCTTCGAACAGAAATTCGAAGGTACCCGCACCTCGATAGCCGATCTTCTTGCACGCCGCAGCACAGCGGTCACCGATTTTTTCGATCACACGACGCGGGATGCCAGGCGCAGGTGCTTCTTCGATGATTTTTTGATGGCGCCTTTGCATGGAGCAGTCGCGCTCGCCCAGCCACACGGCGTTGCGATGGGTGTCGGCCAATACCTGGATCTCAATGTGCCGCGGATGCTCCAGGAATTTCTCCATGTACACGTTGGGGTTGCTGAACGCAGCGCCCGCTTCGGCACGCGTGGTCTGCACGGCATTGACCAGAGCCGCCTCGGTGTGCACGACCCGCATGCCGCGCCCACCGCCGCCGCCTGCGGCCTTGATGATCACCGGGTACCCCAGCGCGCGTGCTTGGCGAGTGATCTCCTTGGGGTCGTCTGGCAGCACACCTTCTGAGCCTGGCACACAGGGCACACCTGACTTGATCATGGCTTGCTTTGCCGAGACCTTGTCGCCCATCACGCGGATCGACTCTGGCGTAGGGCCAATGAAGGTAAATCCGCTCTTCTCAACCCGCTCGGCAAAATCGGCGTTCTCTGACAAAAAACCATAGCCCGGGTGAATAGCCTCAGCATCGGTCACCTCGGCGGTGGCGATGATGGCCGGCATGTTCAAGTAGCTTTGCGCCGACGCGGCGGGGCCGATGCACACGGCTTCATCGGCAAGCTTGACGTACTTGGCTTCGCGGTCAGCTTCGGAGTAGACGATGACCGACTTGATGCCCATTTCGCGGCATGCGCGCTGGATACGAAGGGCAATCTCGCCACGGTTGGCGATGAGGATTTTCTTGAACACAGTGGGCCTATTCGACGATGAACAAGGGTTGGCCGAACTCCACCGCCTGCCCGTTTTCACACAAGATGCGGGTGACCTTGCCGGAACAGTCGGCCTCGATTTCGTTCATGATCTTCATGGCTTCGATGATGCAGATCGGCTCGCCTTCTTTGATCTCGTCACCCACTTCTGCAAATGGCTTGGCGCTCGGGCTGGACGAGCGATAAAAAGTGCCCACCATGGGGGATTTGACGGTGCGGCCAGGTGGCGCTTCGGGCGCTACAGGCGCTTCTGGCGCGGCGTTCGCAGCGTGTGCAGCCGCGCTTGGCTCGTTGATATGGGCTGGTGCCGAAGCCGTTGCGGCGCTGGACGCAGGATGTGTGAAAACAGGCCCCGCGGTACTGGCTTTGACGATGCGCACCTTGCCTTCGGCTTCAGTGATTTCCAGTTCGTGGATGTTGGACTCTGAGACAAGGTCGATCAGGGTCTTGAGTTTTCGCAGGTCCATGTGCTTCCTCGAAATTTTGCGTTGTGACGGGGCCGCCATGTGCGTGGGGCTACGCGTCCTGAGCCGGTGATCATAGGCCGACAATTCAGGTGCCAAAACAGACTTCTAAAAAGGATAAAAATCCCTGAAATCGACGGCAACTTCAGCGAAATTGCTGGGTATGGCTGTTTTCAGGAGGTATTCGCCCAGCGAAGCAGCTCTTCGAGATTCGTTTCGCCGAGCCTTTTGTGCGTGATCTCGCCAGTGGCGTTGATGAGCACCGTGAACGGCAAAGCACTGGTTTGATCGCCCAGTGCCTGCGCCAGCTTCAGGCCCTCCAAGCCCGCAAGTACAACAGGGAAATCGAGTTTCACTTTGCCCAAAAAACTCTTCACGGGTTCTAGGTTGTCAACCGCCACTCCAACAACTTGCCAGCCTTTGCTAAAGGTTTGTTGATAAAAGCCGTTGATTGCTGGCAATTCGCGCACACAGGGCGCACACCAAGTGGCCCAGAAATTGACCAACAAAGGCTTGCCACGCAGGCTGGACATGGCGAGTTCACTGCCGTCAGGTTGAGGCAGGCGCAGCGCCCACAGTGCGTCAGCGCGAGTGGGAGAACCGCGCCAAAGCGACCACGACACACCCGCCGCGGCGGCGCTGGCACCAGCCCCCGCCATGACCCATTGGCGGCGATTCATAGATCGATCTCCCTGGCATCTGCTGCCAACACACGTACAACTGCGGCCATATCAC
>JAYVRO010000514.1:0-3297 GCA_043776165.1 Rubrivivax sp.
CGTGGTCGGTGCAGCGCGTGTGCCGCGTCAGTGCGCGGCACGCAGGGCGTTCAACACAACACCCAACGAGCTCAGGGCCATGCCCGCCCCAGCGGCCCATGGCGGCAAATAGCCGAGCAAAGCCAAAGGCACACACAGCGCGTTGTAGGCAGCAGCCCAGAGTAGGTTTTGACGCACGATCCGCGACGCCTTGCTGGCCGTGGCCATCGTCAACACGATGTCCATGGGTCGCCCGGCCAACACAATGAAGTCGGCGCAATAACGCGCGACCAAGGCGCCTTGGCCCATGGCGAACGAGACGTCAGCGCCTGCCAGCACGGGGGCGTCGTTCACGCCGTCTCCCACCATGGCAACACACTGGCCGCTGGCCTGTGCACGCTTGAGTTGCTCAAGCTTCGACCCTGGGCTGGCTGCGGAGGTGTTGCTGTCGACGCCAAGTCGGCGGGCAGCGTCTCGCACACGCGAGGGGCCGTCACCCGACAGCAAATGCACGCTCTGGCCCCGGTCATGCATCGCCGCAACCGCCTGTTCAGCGCCGGGGCGCAAGGTCTCCGCCGCATCGAACGCCAACGCCACATGGCCTTCGCGAGTCAGGACGACGCGCGCGTTGGAAGCACCATCACTCCCTTCGCTGGCTCCATGTGCGGCCCAGTGCGGCGCACCCAGCCGCCACCGTGCACCCTGCGCATCACGGGCCTGCAAACCCAGCCCTGCGAATTCCTCGAGCTCAAACCAGTCGATGTTTTGACGGCCAGGATTCGGTGTCAGCGGCGATCGTGGCAATGGCCGCGATTCCAGCGATAGCGAGGCGACGAGTTTCACCACGGCATGCGACAGGGGATGGGAGGAGCGCTGAGCCAACGAATTGGCGATCCTCAACGCTTCGTCGATTGACGTCTCGGTGTCTGCCAAACCCGTCCCGCGAACGCTGAGGCCGAAAGCGGCGATGTCGCTGAGCGTGCCGGTCTTGTCCATGGACACGGCGTCAACCCGGTTCAGCACTTCCAACGCAGCCAGACGTTGCACCAATACACCTTTGCTCGCCAAGTGGCCCGCAGCAGCAACCAACGTGGCGGGCGTTGCCAACGACAAAGCACAAGGGCAGGTCACCACCAGCACCGCCAACGCAACACCCAGGGCACGAGGGGGATCGACAACGCTCCACCCTAGGTAGGCGATCGCCGATAGCGCCAGTACTGTCCACAAAAATGGGCCGGCCCATTGATCCGCCCAGCTTGCGAAACCTGGGCGTTGGCTGAGCGCACTTCGCATCAGCGCCACGATGGCGGCGTAACGCGTGTCGTCTCCTGTCTTGTGAACTTGAACCAACACGGGGGCTTCAAGGTTCAGGCTGCCGGCCACCACCGCGTCACCTTCACGGCGCGACATTGGCGTGCTCTCACCGCTGAGCAAGGCTTCGTCAACCCGCGTCTGCCCTTGCAGGATCACGCCGTCAGCGACAAACGCTTCACCGCGTGGAACCTGAACCCTGTCCCCGGCGCGCAACAAACTCGCATCAACAGTTTCGAAACACTCTGTCGGCGTCAAACGTTGTGCGGTGCGCGGCAAATCGCCCACGGCGGCTTCGAGCCGATTGGCCGCGCGGTGAGCCAGACGCAGTTGCACCCAGCGTGCCAACAACAAGAAGCTCACGAACATCGTGGTCGAGTCGAAGTAGACCTCGTCGCCAAAGATGCCCCCCGGAACCAAAGTCGCTCCTGTGCTGACCAGGAAGCTCACAGCCAGCGCGAGCGCCACGGGCACGTCCATGCCTACGCGGCAGAAACGCAGGTCACGCCAAGCCGACTGGAAAAAAGGCGCGGCCGAGAACATCAGCACGGGCAAAGACAACAACCACGAGGCCCAGTTCAAGAGCCGGGCGAGGTCGGGGGCCAAATCACCCGGCGCGGCAAAGTAGGCGGGCGAAGCCATCATCATCACTTGCATGGCGCAAAAACCCGCCACGAAGAGGCGCCAAAGGGCTTGTTTCTCCAGTGCCCGCCGAAGCTGCCAAGCCGACGCCGTGCCTTCAGGTTCTGCGCGATATCCAGCGCGACGAATCGCCACCTGCCACAAGCCAGCGCTGACGATGCTGGGGTTCCAGATCACCGTGGCGGACTGCCCTGCGGCGCTGGCCTGGGCTTTGATGACGCCCGGCACAGCCAGCACGGCGCGCTCGATGATGTCGGCGCAAGCGCCGCAGTGCATGCCGTACAAGCGCACGCTGAGGCGCGCACTCGTGGGCGCCAGAGCGGTGTGGACGGCAGCGAAGGCATCGGTCAACGCCGATTCGTTGCCTGTCGCAATGTCGATGTGGGCGGGGGGCATGCCGACTGGCAACGCCACGGCATTGGGCATGTTGGAACACTCAGGAACGTTGGCGCGACGTCTCATCGCCCAACAAATCTAAGCCTGCGGTCCCATTTCCACTTTGACAAATGTCAAAGCGCCGCAACTTGCGCAGCGGTGCTTTGGGTGGTTCTTGCTCCTTGCAGGGCGCCTACGCGAAGCGCCAGAACGACTGGACGCTGGAGACGTTCACAGAGCCGCCCCGGCTTGCGTCAGTCCATGATGGCCATTTCAGTGGTGCGTGCCATCCATGAACTGCTCGTCCTCAGTGGAGCCCTTGAGCGCCGCCGTTGAGGCTTCACGCTCGATGGTGGTGGTCACTGCATCAAAGTAACCGGTGCCCACTTCGCGCTGATGTTTAACGGCAGTGAAACCCTTTTCCGCCGCCGCAAATTCCTTCTCTTGCAGCTCAACAAAGGCGCTCATGTTGTTGCGCGCATAGCCGTGTGCCAGCTCAAACATCGAGTAATTCAGGCTGTGGAAACCGGCCAGTGTGATGAACTGGAACTTGTAGCCCATGGCGCCAAGCTCACGCTGGAATTTGGCAATGGTGGCGTCGTCCAGGTTCTTCTTCCAGTTGAACGATGGCGAGCAGTTGTAGGCCAGGAGCTTGCCGGGGAACTTGGCATGGATGCCGTCGGCAAAAGCCTTGGCAAAGGCCAGGTCAGGCTTGCCGGTTTCGCACCAGATCAAGTCGACATAGGGCGCGTACGCCAGGCCGCGGCTGATGGATTGATCCAGGCCATTGCGCGTGCGGAAAAAGCCCTCAACGGTCCGTTCACCAGTGATGAATGCTTTGTCGTTGTCGTCGACGTCGCTGGTCACCAGGTCGGCGGCTTCTGCGTCGGTGCGCGCCAACAAGATGGTGGGTGTGCCCATCACGTCGGCAGCCAAGCGGGCGGCCACGAGTTTGGCCACGGCCTCACGTGTGGGCACCAAGACCTTGCC
>JAYVRO010000515.1:0-3293 GCA_043776165.1 Rubrivivax sp.
ATTGCCCACCACGAAATAGCAGCCCGCAACCTGCTTCAACATGAGACCGAAATCGTCGCTCGGAAGCCCCGGCGGCAGGTTCGGAATAAGACCACTTTCACCGACAAAAGCGCGGGCTACATCTGCTGCAAAAGTGGTTGCAGCGGGGTCGTTGATGGTGACGGGGTAGCGCCATCGGTAGTCCACCTCGGCACGCGCGCCATGCGCAGCGCACAGTTGCTGCGCCATGGCGGTGATGCGGTCGCGCAGTTGCGCGCGCACGGCTTCACTGCGCGCGCGCACCGTCAGGCGCAACTCGGCGCTCGCGGGGATGACATTGGGCGCCTGGCCGGCCAAAAAAGCGCCCACGGTGATGATGGCGAGCTCATTGGGATCGACCTCGCGCGAGACGATGGATTGCAGCGCCACGACCAAGTACGAACCCACCAAGATCGGGTCCACAGCCTGGTGCGGCTTGGCGCCGTGGCCGCCTTGGCCATGCACGGTGATGATGGCCGTGTCAGACGAGCTGTAAATCACCCCGGGCCTGAACCCAAACAACCCTGCCGCGTAACCTGGTGCGTTGTGAAAGGCATACAGCGCGTCGCACGGAAAGCGCTCAAACAGGCCGTCGTCGAGCATGGCCTGGGCACCGCCCAAACCTTCTTCAGCGGGTTGAAAAATGAAGTTGAGCGTGCCGCTGAAGGCGCGTGTGATGCCCAGCACCCGCGCCGCCGCCAAGAGCGTGGCGGTGTGGCCGTCATGCCCACAAGCGTGCATCAACCCCGGCTTGCGACTGGCGTAGGGCAGATGCGTCAGTTCAGTGATCGGCAGCGCGTCCATGTCGGCGCGCAGGCCCAGGCGTTTGCCCGCGCCGTTTTGCAGCGTCGCCACCACGCCCGTGCGGCCCACACCGCGGTGAACCTCGTAGCCCCAACGTTCGAGTTCACTCGCTACCAGCTCGCTCGTTTGATGCTCTTCGAAACCCAGTTCCGGGTTGGCATGGATGGTCTGGCGCAAGGCCACCATCTCGGCTGCGATGGCGCGCACTTCGGCCAGCACGGGTGTGTTCAGGGCTGTGTTCATGGCTGCGTTTATGGCTGCGTTTGCGGCTTCATTCCTTGATGTTGACGTCGGCAACGATCTTGGCAAAACGCGCTTGCTCTGCGCGCGTGAACTGGCCAAAGCTGGCGGTACTGCCACCACCCGCCAGCGCGCCACCTTCCAACAACTTGCCACGAACGTCGTCGAGTTTGAGCACCTCGTTGATCTCGGCGTTGAGGCGCCGCACGATGGCTTCGGGCGTGCGTGCTGGCGCAAAGATGCCGGTCCAAGACACCACCTCCAAACCTTTGAACAGCGGCAATTCGTTGAGGGTGGGCACGCCGGGCAACTGGGGCAGCCGCTGCGCACCCGTCACCGCCAAAGCCTTCATGCGCCCAGCCAGTACATGCGGCGTGGCCGAGGTGCTGACCATCATGGCCAGATCAACCTGGTTGCCGATTACATCGGTAGCGATTTGCGCGCCACCTCGGTAAGGAATGTGGACGATGAAGAGGCCCGCGCGCTGTTTGATCATCTCCATGGCCAGGTGCAGCACCGTGCCGATGCCCGAGGTCGCGTAGCTCAAACGCCCGGGATGTTTGCGCGCCAGGTTCACCAACTGCGCCATGTTGCTGATGTCCAAGCTTGGCCGTGCCACCAAAACCATGGGCGCTGTGGTCGTCAGCGCCACGGGCAACAAGTCGCGCAGCGGGTCAAACCGCATGGCGCCGGGGTTGATGAAGGGCGTGATGGCGATGGGGCCATCAAAGGCCATCACCAGCGTGTAGCCATCGGGCGGCGCGTGCACGGCTTTGGCAACGCCCAGCAGGCCACCTGCGCCGGCCACGTTGTCGATGACGATGGTTTGCTTCAAGCGCTCGGCCAACTTGGCGCCGATGAGCCGCGCCGTGGTGTCCACGTTGCCTCCGGCACTGAAAGGCACGATGAGGGTGATGGGTTTGGCGCTGGGCCACAGCGCTTGCGAGTTTGCTAGTGCTTGTGCTTGTGCTGCGTTGTACGCAGACGCTGCCAAAGCAGCACCGGCGATGAGGAGTTTGCGTCTTGTCATGTGTCTCGTCAGTTCAACCCAGGTTCAACAAATACTCGGTGCTCAGGGCATCAAAAGCCGCACCAAATTCGCGCCGCCACTGTGCCTTGGTGGCCTCGTCCACCCAGGCACCTTGAATGCCATTGAGCATGCAGCCACGCAGGTCGGGAATGGAAAACCCAAAGTCTCGCCACATCATCAGCCAGGCCAATGTGGGGGTGACGTGGTGCAGCGTGGGGTCGTCGGTGTTGGGGTGCAGGTGCAGACCCATCTCATGCATGCGGCGGATCGGGTGGTCCAGCGCCCAGCGTTCAGGCGCGAGTGTTCGCAAGTAAAAAGAGTTGGTCGGCACGACGGTGAAGACGGTGCCTCTGTCGACACATCGCGCCGCAAATTCAGGTGCGTTTACCACCGTGTAACCGTGGTCGATGCGGTCCACTTTGAGCACCTCCAGCGCGGTCTGCACATTGGTCCACGGCATGCCAAATTCGCCAGCATGTGCGGTGGTCTTGAGCCCACTGCGGCGCGCCAATGCATAGGCCTCGACGAACAGCTCGGGCGGGTGATCCACCTCGCGGTAGTCGATGCCAATACCAATGACTTCTTCGACCCGGTGGGCCACCACCCACTGCACCATCTCCAAGGCTTCACGCGGTGTGGCCTCGCGGTCGATGGCGGGGATCAGACGGCCGGTGATGCCATGGCTCTTTTCTGCGTCAACGATGGCACGCACGATGGCTTGCATGGCGGGCTGATAGGCGATGTGCGAATCACGCGCTGTGCCTGTGGGGTTCCAGAAAAACTCGGCGTAGCGAAGGTTGTGATGGCTCGCGTCTTGCAAGTATTCCAGCGTGATGCGGTAGAGGTCGTCGGGGCGCTGAATGAGCCACTGGTCTAAAGCCCGCAGCACCCGCAGCACACCCACTGGTTTGCTGCCGCGCGTGTAAAAAGCGGCAATCTCTTGAGCACCGATGGGCGCGCCAGCGCGTGCAACCAGGTCAGCAAAGGTCTCGCGCCGCACCGTGCCGTACAGGTGATCGTGCAGGCTCAACTTGGGCAAGCGGTGCAAAAAGTTCTCGACACTTTCTGCGCTGAATTCGTGGCTTGGCATGGTTCATTCTAGAAGTCACCCCGGTTGCCTTTCACTCGCGCGTTAACCTTGTGTCCATGCAAGAGCCCACGCCGTCACCGTCCACCGCACCCGCCACCGCACCCACCAACC
>JAYVRO010000516.1:0-3292 GCA_043776165.1 Rubrivivax sp.
ATCGGCCTGTGGGCCTCCCTGATGGGCGTGTTTGGCGGGCCTGAATCAGCCAGCGGCTGGGTCCATGCCGTGTCCTATCAAAAGCCCTGGTTGTGGCTGGGTTTGCTGGGCTTGGCGCTGGCTGCTTGCGGTTGGGCCCAGCGCCCGGGCCGCGCCCAGGGCCTGTGGTTGTTGGCTGGCTCGCTGTTGGGGCTGACAGGTCTGCTGGCCAGCGGTTTTTCCATCGGTGCCCAAGGCTGGTCATATGAAACGTTGACCGCGCTGTTGGGTGTTTTGCCTTCCGGGCAGCTCGGCGTGGGGCTGGGTGCGGCCGTGGTGTTGCTGGCTTTGCTGGTGCTGCTTGGCGCGGGTTTGGCGCGCCTGGGCAACTTTCGAAGTGACCTGTTTGTGGCAGGTGCCGTGGTGCTGTGCGCGGCCTTGCTCATGCTTTTTGTCGCACTGCCGGTGGGCAAGAGCCTGGTCGGTGCTTTTCTTGACGAAGCCGGGAGTTTTTCGGCCACCGCATTGGCCGACCGCCTGGGCAACGAGCGTGTCTGGGGGTTGAACTGCTTGGTAGGTGGTGTGCGCTGTGGCGTGGCCTGGAACACGCTTTTTCTGGCCTTGCTCACGGCCACGGGCACCACGGTGATGGGCACCTTCATTGCCTTGATGGCCGAGCGCGGCTCGCGTCGCTTGGCTAAGCCCTTGAACGTGCTGGCCCTGCTGCCCATCATCACGCCGCCCTTCGTGGTGGGCCTGGGACTGATCCTCTTGTTTGGCCGCGCCGGTCTCGTCAACCAGGCCCTGGAATGGGGTTTTGACATCACGCCGACTCGTTGGTTTTACGGACTATTTGGTGTCTTTTTGGCGCAGATGTTTGCTTTCACGCCCATCGCTTTCATGATCATGCGCGGTGTCGTGCAAGGCATCAGCCCCAGCATGGAAGAAGCCGCGCAAACCTTGCGCGCCAGTCGCAGCAAAACCTTCTTCACCGTCACTTTGCCTTTGATGAAACCCGGCCTGGCCAACGCGTTTTTGGTCGGTTTCATTGAGAGCATGGCTGACTTTGGCAATCCCATCGTGGTGGGTGGGCAATACGCCGTTTTGTCCACCGACATCTTTTTCGCCATCGTTGGCGCGCAGTACGACCAAGGCCGGGCGGCCTCGCTCGCGCTGATCCTCACTGGCTTTGCTTTGGCCGTCTTTTTCATTCAGCAACGTGTGCTGGGCAAAACGAGTTACACCACGCTCACCGGCAAAGGTGATGCCGGATTGGCCATGCCCTTGCCAACCAACGTTTCACGTTGGTGTCATGGTGTGGCCGGGCCCTGGTTGGCCTTTACCGTGGTGGTCTACATCTTTGCTTTCATCGGCGGTTTTGTGCAGACCTGGGGGCGCGACTACACGCCCACGCTGGCGCACTTTCGCACTGCGTTCGACATGCAATGGGGCGAACATGGTTTGGTGTGGGCTGGCACCGCGTGGAACTCGCTCTTCACCACGGTCAAGCTCGCGGCCATTGCTGCTCCGCTGTGTGCGGGTTTTGGTTTACTCATCAGTTGGCTCTTAGCGCGAACGCAATTTGTGGGTCAAAGGGTCTTTGAGTTTGCGGCGCTTTTGGCCTTTGCCATCCCGGGCACGGTGCTGGGCGTGAGCTACATCCTGGCCTTCAATGTGCCACCGTTTGAGCTCACTGGCACTGCGCTCATCATCGTGCTGTGTTTTGTATTTCGCAATCTGCCCGTCGGTGTTCGCGCTGGCACGGCCAGCTTCAAGCAGCTCGACAAGAGCCTGGATGAAGCCAGCACCATGTTGCGCGCGGGCACCGCGACCACGTTGCGCCGCGTGGTGCTGCCACTGCTCAAGCCCGCGCTGGTGGCTGCGCTGATCTACAGCTTCGTGCGCAGCATGACCACCGTCTCGGCGGTGATCTTTTTGGTCACCGCTGAAAACGAGCTCGCCACGACCTACATCATCGGCCGCGTGGGCAATGGCGACTACGGCGTCGCGCTGGCCTATTGCACCGTGCTCATCGTCTTGATGTCGTGCGCCACGGCGGCCATCCAGTTTCTTGTCGGCGAACGCCAGTTGGGGCGCCGCGCTACAACATCGCAGTGAGGCAGGGTACCGATCCATGAACATGGGCATCGAATTCCGCAACGTCACCAAACGCTATGGCGACGCCAGGTCGCCATTGGTGGTCAAGGGCATCAACTTCGTTGTTGCCAAGGGCAGCTTGACGACCATCCTGGGGCCGTCGGGTTGTGGCAAGACGACGACCCTGCGCATGATCGCCGGGCTTGATTCGCCGAGCTCTGGCCAGGTCTTCATCGACGGTCAGGACGTCACCAACCTGGGTGCAGCCGAGCGCAACGTGAGCATGGTGTTTCAGAGCTACGCGCTGTTTCCGCACATGAATGTGCTGGACAACGTGGCCTATGGACTGAATGTGCTGGGCGTGTCCAAGCTCGACGTGCTGCGCCGCGCGCACGCCACCATGGACAGCGTTGGTTTGGCCGGGTTCGATACCCGCTTGCCCAGTGAACTCTCGGGCGGGCAACAGCAGCGAGTGGCCGTGGCACGCTCATTGGTGTTGGAGCCTTCGGTGATGCTTTTTGATGAGCCGCTGTCCAACCTTGACGCGCGTTTGCGCCGCAGCATGCGCGAGGAGATTCGCTCTTTGCAGCAGCGCCTGAAGCTCACCGTGGCCTATGTGACGCACGACCAAAGTGAAGCCCTGGCGGTGAGCGATCAGATCATCGTCATGAACGGTGGTCACATCGCGCAGGCGGGCACGCCGCAGGCCTTGTACGAAGAACCCAGCAGCGAGTTTGTGGCTGGCTTCATGGGCGAGGCCATGCTCTTTTCAGGACAAGCCGATGCGAGCGGCGCTGTGCAGTTGGGGCCGCTGCGCGTGCAGGCTCATCGTGCCGTGCGTGCCGGTGCGGTGAAGGTGGCCGTGCGGCCAGAGTCGTGGCATGTGGTGCCCGCGCAGCCAGGAACTTTGTCGGGCCAACTTCTGAAGTGCGCTTACCTGGGCAGTTTCATGGAACTGACTGTGGCCACCGCGCTGGGAGAGGTTTTTGTGGTTTCACCCGACGTGAAACAAGCATTCACATTGGGCGAAACCTTGAGCCTTTCGCTGCAAGGCAGTGGCGTCTCTGTGGTGGCAGCGGACTGATCAGGCCGCGCAGCTTGCAGCGCTTGAGCGTGTGAGCAGCAAACCTGCCACCACGCTCCATGATTCGTTGCTGCTGGTGATGTGCAGTTGCTCGTCCTTGATCACGGCCGTCAAGCGCAGGCCATCCACACT
>JAYVRO010000517.1:0-3286 GCA_043776165.1 Rubrivivax sp.
GTTCATTGGCTTGGCGCAACAAGGCTTGCCACTGTTGTGGCCAATCGTGTTGGAGCCGTTCAATCCACCAAAGTGGATGGTTAAAGGCGGCCATTGGCAACTGGCATGCGGCAGCCACGAGCGTGTCGCGCTCGCGCAAGAACCGCCTCAGCACTGCGTTCATGAAGCTGGCTGCGGCCGGCGTGCGTTGGCGCATTGCCTTCACAGCTTGATCGACCAAGGTATGGTCTGCGTAAGGAGGTTCTTTGACGGGCCAGAGCAGGGCCAGCGCCGTGGTCAGCAGGGCGTCGACCTTGGGCGCAGGGTTCTTGGGCGCCAGCAGCAAACGCACTTGCCGTGCACCGCCCCACCAACGCAGGGCATGAAAGCTCAGGGCCTGCACACCGGGCCGCGCGCTGGTCGGCACTTTGGCCAAAACCTCGGTGAGTGATTGCCCCGCCATCACGGCCTGCACCGCGTCAGCCGTGTGGTCCAGCAGCTGGTGAAGAGGCAGCGACAGTTGGGACGATGGCGCGATGTCAGAAAAGGTCATCAGCCAGTCTACGTCGCACAATGAAGCCCCGCCCATGAGGAACAGGCATGACCGAACCCGCACCACGCGCCATCAAAACCCCGCGCATTTTCCGCAGCCCTGAAGAGCTGGCAGCGCTGCCAGTGTCACAACGCATCCGCTACCGCCTGGTCAACGCCGAATGCCGCTTCCACGCCAATGACAACATTGCCCAGCATGTTTTGCCAGGTGAACTGGACGAGCTGAAAAGCGAGGTGCAGAGCAAGCTGCAGGACATGCTGCAGTCACTGGTCATCGATACCGACAGTGACCACAACACGGCAGAAACTGCCAAGCGTGTTGCTCGAATGTTCATTGACGAGGTTTTTCGCGGCCGCTACCACCCCATGCCAGCGGTCACCGAATTCCCCAACGTCGAACGTTTGAACGAGTTGATGATCGTCGGCCCCATCACTGTGCGCAGCGCTTGTTCGCACCACCTGTGCCCCATCTTCGGCAAAGTGTGGATTGGCCTTTTGCCCAACGAACACAGCAACCTGATTGGCTTGTCAAAGTACGCACGGATTTGCGACTGGGTGATGAGCCGCCCACAAATCCAGGAAGAGGCCGTGACCATGTTGGCCAACGAGTTGCAAAAGCGGGTGCGCCCGGATGGCCTGGCCATCGTCATGGAGGCCGATCACTTTTGCATGCATTGGCGCGGCGTGAAAGACAGCGAAACGGCGATGGTCAACAGCGTGATGCGTGGCGCTTTTCTCAAAGACCCGAATTTGCGCCGCGAGTTCTTGTCGCTGTTGCCGCGCAGACAAAATTGAACCTGGAGACCCACCATGCTTGTTCGACTGATGTACACCAGCCGCGCTGTGGCGCGCCTTGACAGCGAAGAGCTGCAAGCCATCTTGCGCCAGTCGCGGCGCAACAACCCACAAGCCGGTGTGACTGGCGTGTTGTGCTGGTCGCAGGGCTTGTTTTTGCAGGTGCTGGAAGGCGGGCGCAGCGCCGTCAACACCGTCTACAACCGCATCACCACCGACCCCCGACACACCCAAGTGGAGTTGCTGCACTACGAAGAAATCAACGAGCGGCACTTTGCCGGCTGGGCCATGGGCCAGGTGGACATGGCCCAGCTCAACCCGGCGCTGGTGCTGAAGTATTCAGAAACAGCCACGCTGGACCCGTATGCGATTTCGGGCAAAGTTTCACTGAGCCTTTTCCAGGAATTGGTGGCCACAGCGTCGGTGATTTGCCAGCCCTGATTTGCCGGCCCTGACGCGCTGGCCACCCCCGTGCTTTCACTGATGGTCGTCGTCAGTGGGTGCGTTATATTCATTAGTGCTGATATTTGGATTTTCAAGACCACGGAGGCAACGCGTTGAACGACAGCCAAGCCCCATGGGGCCAGATCATCAAGGCGCCGGAGAACTTTCTGTCGGCAAACAACGTGCAGGTCGTAGGGGCCCAGGCGCGCACTGGGCGACGCGATTTTTTGCGCCAGGCATTTGTCAGTGCTGCGGCGGGCACAGCGGCAGGCACAGCGGCGAGCAACGCAGCGATTGTTCACGCGCAGGAAGCAGGCCAAGGCGACCCTCACATCCTCACCCTGCCCGCGCACAGCACGGGCCTGGGCCACAGTGTGGCCAGCACCGGTTACGGCCAGCCATCGAAATTTGAAGCCAACGTGCAAAGGCGCGTCAGCCCAGGCTTGACGCAAACACCGCAGTCTTCCGTCTCCTTCGCGCCTTTGCAATCCTTGCTGGGCATCGTGACGCCCAGCGGCTTGCACTTCGAACGCCACCACCAAGGCTGGTGGGATGTCGACCCCCGGCAGCACCGATTGATGATCAATGGGAGCGACAGCATGTCCGTCAAACGCCCCATGGTCTTCACGCTCGATGAGCTGATGCGTCTGCCTTCGGTGTCGCGCTTTCATTTCATCGAATGTGGCGCCAACACCGGCATGGAGTGGGGCAACGTGGCCGTGCCCACTTGCCAGTACACACACGGCATGCTCAGTTGCAGTGAATTCACCGGCGTGCCCTTGAAACTGCTGCTGGATCTCGCCGGTGCTAACTTCAAACGTTGCCGCTTTGTGCTGGCTGAAGGTGCTGACGGCTCTGGCATGACACGCACCATCCCCATGGCGCTGGTTGAATCGGGCGCCGTACTCGTGGCCTATGGGCAAAACGGCGAAATGCTGCGCCCCGAAAATGGTTACCCCTTGAGGTTGGTCGTTCCTGGTGTGCAAGGCGTGAGCTGGGTCAAGTACCTGCGCCGCATTGAAGTCGGCGACCAGCCCTGGGCCACCAAGGACGAAACCCTGCATTACGTGGACCTCATGCCTGGCGGCATGCAGCGCCAATACACCAGCACACAGGAATGCAAAAGCGTGGTCACCACACCTTCGGGTGGTCAGGCTTTGCGCGGCAAAGGGCATTACTGCATCAGCGGGCTGGCCTGGTCGGGGCGCGGCACGGTGACACGTGTTGACGTGAGCGTTGATGGCGGCCGCAATTGGGAACGGGCTCGACTGCAAACCCCCGTGATGGATCGTTGCCTCACGCGCTTTTCGCTGGACTGGTTGTGGCAAGGCCAAGCCGCCCTGGTGCAAAGCCGTGCTGTTGACAGTTCAGGTTACGTTCAACCCACCTACCGGGCATTGCGCGCCGTGCGCGGCAGCCGCTCGGTCTATCACAACAACGCCATCCAGACCTGGTGGGTGGCTGAGAACGGTGAGGTGGCCAATGTGCAACTGGGCTGACCACAGACGCCGCGCCA
>JAYVRO010000518.1:0-11293 GCA_043776165.1 Rubrivivax sp.
CGTCTTGAGTGCGGCGGGCTACGCAAATTTGCACCTCTACCGCAGCCCATTCCCGCGTTCCAGCGCCGTTGTGCACATGCGGGCTGAAAAACTCGCCGACGCCGACAAGGACGCTGCTGCGGTGGTGAGCTTCACCCGTCCCCGCGCTTACTTTGGTCTGCCGCGCGACCGCATCGTGCTCGACGGTATTCAGCCCGCGCCGGGCATCCCCACTGGCGTGGCAGGTTTGGCTGTGTCCAAACTGAAATTGAAAGACAGCGGGCGACCCGTGGTGGGTGAATTTGAATCGGGCGTGTTGCGCGAGCGCATAGTGGGCCACGCTTGGCCCACGGCGGGCAACCATCTAACGGTGCTGGAGCTGCATGACTGAGGCGGTCTGGCGCGGCGTTGAATTTGCGGTGCTAGCCTATGCCATCGCCTGACGTGCCCGCCGAATTTCTGCCTGCCCTCATCGCCTTGGCGCGCGCTGCTGGCGAGCAGGTGATGCAGGTCTACGCCACCGACTTTGCTGTGCGCCCCAAGGCCGATGCCACGCCGGTGACTGAGGCCGACGAGCGCGCTGAAAAGTGCATCCTGCAAGGTCTGCGCGCACTGGCGCCGCACATCCCCATCGTGGCCGAAGAAGCCGTGGCGCGTGGTGAGGCACCCGTTGTCGGCGTCAACGCGCTGGACCCCTTTTGGCTCGTTGACGCGCTGGACGGCACGCGTGAATTTGTCAGCCGCAATGGCGAGTTCACGGTCAACATCGCTTTGGTGCAGGGCGGCGTTCCGGTGTGCGGCGTGGTCTTTGCCCCGGCCATCCAACGCCTGTATGCGGGCGCCCTGGGGCAGGGCGCTTTTGTCGAAGATGACAACAATGACGGCGGCGCGCGTCATGTCCTACGTTGCCGCGCACCGCCCGCGCTGGGCCTCACGGTGTTGGCCAGCCGTTCGCACGGCGATGACGCGGCGCTGCGCGCTTTTTTGCATGACAGATTCGTGGCGCAGGTCAACTATGCTGGGTCCTCGCTCAAGCTGTGTGTCATTGCTGCGGGCCTGGCCGACATGTACCCCCGCCTGGGCCGCACCATGGCCTGGGACATTGCCGCTGGCCACGCCGTCTTGCTGGCTGCTGGCGGCGCGGTGAACGACTTGCGCGGTCAGCCGCTGCGCTATGGCCAAGCGGGCTTTGAGAACCCGCATTTCGTGGCCACCGGCTTGGCCAATTCAGCCTCCTAGAATTGCCCCAGATCTCCATCGAAAGGAACGCCAGCATGCCCACCACCCGCCGTGCTTCCGCCCCCGAACCTGGTGCCTCAGGTGGCACACGTGTGCTGAAAAAATACCCCAATCGCCGCTTGTACGACACCCACACCAGCAGCTACATCACCCTGGCCGACGTGAAAAAAATGGTGCTCGACGGCCAAGCCTTTGAGGTGCTGGACGCCAAAACCAGCGAAGACCTCACGCGAAGCATCCTCTTGCAAATCATCTTGGAAGAAGAGTCAGCAGGGCTGCCGATGTTCAGCACGCAGACCCTGTCGCAGATCATCCGGTTTTATGGCCACACCATGCAGGGCATGATGGGTTCGGTGCTTGAGAAAAACATGCAAGCCTTTGTTGACATGCAGTCGCGTGTGATGGCGCAGAACAAGGGCCTTGTCGGCCCCACCACGTTCACGCCCGAAGCCTGGACGCAGATGATGGGAAACCAGGCGCCTGTGATGCAGAACCTCATGAGCAGCTACCTCGAACAGAGCAAGAACGTGTTCGAAAAAATGCAAGAACAGATAGCGGCTTCGGGTGGTTTGTTTAGCGCCATGCCGGGCTTTACAGCGGGCAAAAAATAGGTTCACTAAATAGATCTCTCTCATCGATCAATCACAACCCACACCATGAAAACACGCATCACTGAACTCTTTGGTATTCAGCACCCGATCATTCAAGGCGGCATGCACTATGTTGGCTTTGCCGAGCTCGCCGCCGCCGTGTCCAACGCGGGTGGCCTGGGCATCATCACCGGCCTCACGCAGCGCACGCCCGAGCTGTTGGCCCATGAGATAGCGCGTTGCCGTGAAATGACCGACAAGCCTTTTGGTGTGAACCTCACCTTCTTGCCAACGGTCAGCTCGCCCGACTACCCGGGCTATATCAAGGCCATCCTCGACGGCGGCGTGAAGGTGGTGGAGACGGCGGGCAACAACCCGCAAAAGTGGCTGCCCGCGTTGCATGAGGCAGGCGTCAAAGTGATCCACAAATGCACCTCGGTACGCCACTCTCTCAAAGCGCAATCCATAGGCTGTGACGCGGTGAGTGTGGATGGTTTCGAATGCGGCGGCCACCCTGGTGAAGATGATGTGCCCAACTTCATCTTGTTGCCGCGCGCCGCTGATGAGCTGTCGATTCCCTTCGTGGCTTCAGGCGGCATGGCCGATGGACGCTCACTCGTGGCGGCACTGGCACTCGGCGCCGAAGGCATCAACATGGGAACGCGTTTCATGGCGACAAAAGAGGCACCCATTCACGACAACGTCAAGGCAGCCATCGTGGCCGCTACCGAGTTGGACACGCGACTGGTGATGCGTCCTTTGCGCAATACCGAGCGCGTCATGCGCAACGCCGCTGTGGACCGCTTGTTAGAGAAAGAGCGCGAGTTGGGTGCCGCGCTCAAGTTCGAGGACATCATCGACGAGGTGGCTGGCGTCTACCCAAAAATCATGACCCAAGGTGCCATGGACGCCGGCGCCTGGAGTTGCGGCATGGTGGCTGGCTTGATCCACGACGTGCCCACGGTCAAAGAGCTGATCGATCGCATCATGGCCGAGGCCGAGGCCCTCATCGGCCAGCGCCTGGTGCGCATGGCTGCTGGCTGATCACGCGGGTTGACGTTGCACGCTGGCTTGGTGGGTTGAAGTGCTGCGGGGCGGGCGCATCGCCGACAATCGCTTTATGCATGACACCGCTTCATCTTCATCGCCTGCACTTTCAGCAGCCAGTCGCCCACCCACGGTGGGCTTCGTTTCTTTGGGCTGCCCCAAAGCGCTCACCGACTCCGAACTGATCCTCACACAACTGCGCGCTGAGGGCTACGAGACCAGCAAGACCTTCGCGGGCGCTGACCTTGTCATCGTCAACACCTGCGGCTTCATCGACGACGCAGTGAAAGAAAGCCTCGACACCATCGGCGAAGCCTTGGCCGAAAACGGCAAAGTCATCGTCACCGGGTGTTTGGGCGCCAAAGGCGGCGTGGGCGCTGACAACCTGGTGCGCCAAGTCCACCCCAAAGTTTTGGCTGTGACGGGCCCACACGCCACACAAGAGGTGATGGACGCTGTGCACTTGCATGTGCCCAAACCGCACGACCCGTTTGTTGACCTGGTGCCCGAAGCGCGTGCTGATTTTCGCGGCGTGGCAGGCATCAAATTAACACCTCGACATTACGCGTACTTGAAGATCAGCGAAGGCTGCAACCACCGTTGCACGTTTTGCATCATCCCCAGCATGCGCGGCGATCTGGTCTCGCGCCCGGTGGGTGACGTGCTGCTCGACGCGCGCGCATTGTTCGAGTCGGGCGTGAAAGAACTGCTCGTCATCAGCCAGGACACCAGCGCTTACGGCGTGGATGTGAAGTACCGCATGGGCTTTTTTGATGGCAAACCCGTGAAGACCCGCATGCTCGATTTGTGCGAGGAACTGGTCAAGCTGGCCGAGCCCTTTGGCGCCTGGGTGCGCTTGCACTATGTCTACCCCTACCCAAGTGTTGACGACGTACTGCCCTTGATGGCCAGCGGGCGTGTGCTGCCTTATCTGGACGTACCTTTCCAGCATGCCCACCCCGATGTTTTGAAGCGCATGAAGCGCCCGGCCAGTGGTGAGCGTAATCTGGAACGTTTAGCCAAGTGGCGTGAGGCTTGTCCACAAATCGTGGTGCGATCGACCTTCATTGCGGGCTTCCCGGGTGAAACGGAAGCCGAGTTCGACACCCTGCTCGATTTCATGCGTGAAGCGCAGATCGATCGTGCGGGCTGCTTTGCTTATTCGCCTGTGGAAGGCGCTGCTGCGAACGACATCCCCGGCATGCTGCCCAAAGCCTTGCGCGAAGAACGGCGCGCGCGCTTCATGGCCGTGGCTGAAGAAGTCTCGGCCCGCAAGTTGGGTGCACGGGTGGGTGCCACGATGCAAGTGTTGATCGACAGTGCGCCTGCGCTCGGTCGAAAAGGGGGCGTGGGCCGCAGCTACGCCGACGCGCCAGAGATTGATGGTGTCGTGCGCTTGCTGCCGCCAGACAAGGCCTCTCGCACCTTCAAGGTGGGCGACTTTGTGAAGACCCGCATCGTGGGCACCGAAGGGCATGACTTGATTGGTGTTGCTGTCTAACATTTCACATTGTTCAAACCTGAATGCCCGAAGACGAACCATGACGCAAGATCACAGGACGCACCCCATGACCCACCTCCGCACCCACCTCATCCACCACCCTTACTCGCCGCCAGGTGGCTGGGCGGCGCCGCAGGTGGGCGTGCACAAGGCGTCGACCGTGATCTTCAAGACCATGGCTGCTGTGCGCAACCGCGACTGGCGTCGGCGTGACGGATATGCCTACGGCCTGCACAGCTCGCCCACGCTCTACCACTTGGAAGAGCGCATCGCCACACTTGAAGGCGGCCAGCATTGCGTGCTTGTTCCCAGTGGTTTGGCAGCCATCACGCTGGTCGACTTTGCGCTCTTGAAGGCAGGCGACGAGGTGCTGCTGCCTGAGAACGTTTACGGCCCGAGCCGTGAGCTGGCGCGCCATGAGTTGGCGCGCTGCGGTATTGGCCACCGGTTTTACGACCCGATGAACGCCGCGTCTTTGGCTGCGGCCATCAGCGACAAGACCAAGCTCATCTGGCTTGAAGCGCCCGGCTCGGTGACCATGGAGTTCCCGGACTTGCCAGCGCTGGTGGCTGTGGCCAAAACACGGGGCGTGATCACCGCCATCGACAACACCTGGGGCGCCGGCTTGGCGTTTCGAGCTTTTGATGTCGGCATCGACATCGTCATGCAAGCCCTGACCAAATTTCCGTCAGGGGGTGGTGACGTATTGATGGGCTCAGTGGTCACGCGCGACGCGGCACTGTTCGAGCCCATCAAGACCTGCCACATGCGCATGGGTTGGGGCGTGGCCGCCAACGACTTGGAATTCATCCTGCGCTCACTGCCCACCATGGCCATGCGCTACGCTGCGCAAGACGCTGCGGGTCGCGAGCTGGCCCAGTGGTTGGGCACACGTCCCGAGGTGACGCGCGTACTGCACCCGGCCATGGAAGGTGCACCAGGGCATGCGCACTGGAAGGCTACCTGTGGTGCAGCGGCGGGCCTCTTCAGCGTGATGTTCGACGCGCGTTACAGCAGCGCGCAAGTTGACCAATTCATTGAAGCCCTCAAGCTCTTCAAGATTGGCTACTCCTGGGCCGGACCGATCAGTTTGGTCGTGTCCTACGACTTGGCTGCCATGCGCGGCACGCCACCCTACACGGGCACCTTGGTGCGGTTCTCAATGGGCCTGGAAGCCGTGGCGGATTTACGCGCCGACATCGAACAAGCGCTGTCAATCCTGGCGCGGTGACGAGACCTTGTGGCGCATCAAGCGCCCCTTTTCGCGCTCCCAGTCCTTCTTCTTTTCGGTGTTGCGCTTGTCGTGTTCGGCCTTGCCCTTGGCCAGCGCAATCTCGGCCTTCACGTGCCCACCTTTGTAGTGCAGGTTCAGCGGCACGATCGTGAAGCCCTTTTGCTCGGTCTTGCCAATCAGCCGTTTGATTTGCTCTTTGTGCATCAGGAGCTTCTTGGTGCGGTCGGCCTCCGGCGAGACATGCGTAGAAGCTGCGCGCAACGCGTTGATGCGACAGCCAATCAAAAAAAGTTCGCCGTTGCGGATGTGCACATAACCGTCGGTCAACTGCACTTGCCCTGCGCGCACAGCCTTGACTTCCCAGCCTTGCAGCACCACACCGGCCTCGTACTGCTCTTCAATGTGATAGTCAAAACGTGCGCGGCGGTTTTCTGCGATGTGTGCTGTGGTGGCCATCAATTGCGGCACGGGGCCGACTCCTAGAATGGCCGCATTCTATGAAGCACGTGCGCAAGACCGTTCTGCTGTGGTACTCGGCACGCGAGATGTACAGCTTGGTGACCGACATCTCGGCCTACCCCGAATTTTTGCCCTGGTGCAGCAAAGCCGAGGTGCTTGAGGTGCGTGTCGGCGGCGTCACGGCGCGATTGGGGCTGGCCTACATGGGCGTGCACCACAGCTTCACCACGCGCAACGACCACGTTGATGCGCACAGCGTGAAAGTCAGCTTGGTCGATGGTCCGTTTGCTGAGCTGCAAGGCACTTGGATTTTCCTGCCACTGGGCCGCCCTGACGCGCCTGAGCAGGCCTGCAAGATCGAGTTCGACCTGCGTTACGCCTTCGCCAATGCCGCACTCGAAACCGTGGTCAGCCCTGTGTTTGACCGCGTTGCCAACACTTTGGTCGACTCATTTGTCAAACGCGCAGAGGATGTGCATGGCCCCCGATGACGACGCCCTGCATGTGGATGTGGCTTACTGCCCTGCGCTTGGCAAGAACGAGCTGGTGCAATTGACGCTCGCGGCAAACGCCACCGTGGCCGACGCGCTGCGCCAAAGCGGCTTGCTGGAACGCCACGCGTTGCACTTGCCCGATCTGCGGGTGGGGGTGTGGTGCAAAGCTCGGGAGCTGAACGCACCGCTGCGCGAGCGCGACCGGGTTGAAATTTATCGCCCGCTCACGGTCGACCCCAAAGAGGCGCGGCGCTTACGCTACAAAAAAGCCCGAAGCGCGCCAGCGCCGGCTGAACCAGGCCCGCCGGCCTCGCCTTAGATCGGCTCCAGGCCCGTCTTGCCGCCGAGCGCCAAGGCGACGGCCTCTGACAGGTTCATGCGGCTGCCTTCGAGGCGCAATACGTCCAGCCGCCGCGGCCCCAGACGATGAAAAAGCAAGCGCCGTGTGAAGCGAACGTCGCGCTCCAGCTCGCGGTAAAAAGGCCCGAACTGGTTCTGCCAGTGCGCCACGGCAAACCCTTGCAAGCGAGCCGCTTCTTCGAGCTGGCCCGTCATGGCCAAACCGCCTGGCGCCAACACCAAGGCGTCGGCCACGTAGGCCAAGCGCAAGTGTTGCCAAGCGCCGTGCACACAGCGCCGGAAAGCGGCCAAGGCGGCGTCGGCGTGGCGCAGCCGCATGGACACACGCCCCAACTGCCAGGAGGTCGTGATGTAACCCGTGGCAGAGCCTTCTTCTCGCGCCACTTGTTCGCAAGCCGCCAACGCCGTGGCAGCTTCTTTGTGACGCCCTTGTTCGATCCAGCAACTTGCGCGGTCCATCAAGCCGCCGTAGGCATTGCGCCGGTGGCCCAGACGTTCCCACAGTGTTTGCACTTGCAAAGCCCGTTGTTCGGCCACGTAGTGGTCGTCGTCGCGGTTGCCCAACACGACAAACTGCAACCGCAATGCCAAGGCCTGGGCCTCCAAGTCGCCCACTTCGATGGCCAGCGCCAGGGCCTCGGCGATCGGGGCGTCGATGGCCGATTGGTCGTTGTCAGAAAAAACGATGACCTGGGCCCAGCGCAGCAGCGCATGGGCACGCAAGCGCTTGTCCGGGGCCAAAGTCAGCGCCAATTCGCCCCAGGCCAAAGCTTCCTTGACGTCCCCGTCCAGGGAGCGCGAAAAGCACAGCAGGACGCAAATTTCGCAGCGCAAGCCCGCGTCTAACAATTCACCTTGGGCGGCCTCCAGGGCCTGAGTAACGGACAAGGGCAGGCCCGCGCGGGTGTCCACTTCCCAGTGGCGCCTCAGGGCCGCAGCCACTTGGGCCGCCTGCACATGGGCGCCATCGGCTGCGGCGCTTTGAATCGCGGCATAGATGTGCGCCAGCTCGGCTTCGACTTCTTGAATCACTTCACGAACCACATCAGGGAGGTTCAGCATCAGGCGCTGGCTGCAGCGTTGGCCAAACCCGGTCAACCATGCGCGCAGACGGGCGCGCGCCATTGCCGTTGTTGTCGGCTCGGTGCGCTCTGCCACGAACTCGCGCACGGGCTGGAGCAGCACGTAACGCAAGGCGTCGTTGTGGTCAGGCTGAGCCACCACCAAGGAGCCATCTCGCAATTGCTCCAGCCGGTCCAGCGCGATAGACATGTTCAGCCCGGCCACCGCGGCAACGGTGTCGATGCGGGCCGGCGCCGCGAAGGTGGTCATGGCCTGCATCAAGGCCACCTGTTCCGGGCTCAATTGGCGCCAGCTCCAATCGACGACATGGCGCATCGACGCATGCCGCTGCACGGGGCTGTGGCCAGCACCAGCGCGCGCCAGCACATCCAACAAGGGCATGTTGCCGTGGGTCAGCAGGGCCAGCAGCGCCTGCGGCGTGAGACTGCGCATGCGCGACGCCGCAAGCTCAATGGCCAGCGGCATGCCGGCCAGCAAATGCACCAGTTGCACCACGGCCGCTTCTTCACGTGCGCCCAGAACAAAGTCGGCCCGCGCGGCGCGTGCACGGTCAACAAACAAGGCCACGGCGGGTTGGTTGGACAAGGTGTCGCCGCCAACAGAGCTGCCGTCGTGCGGCATGGCACTTGGCGGCGGCAAGGCCAAGCCCGCGAGCTCGAAGACCTGCTCGCCGTCCAAGGCCAAACGCTGGCGTGATGTCACCAGGAGATGCAAGGTGGCGGTGTCGGTGAGCAAGCGCAGGAGCGCGGCGTTGGCAAGGCCCGTCAGTTGTTCCATGTTGTCAAGCACCAGCAGCGCACGCTGTCCGGCCATGGCCGTGGCGACACTGGCCAAGGCATCGCGCCCTCGGATGCCCAAGGCCAGTGCGATGGCGTCAATGGCCTGTTTTTCGTCCAGGCAGTCGATCAACGACACAAAGACAACACGCGCGAAGCCGACTTCGTTGTCTCCATCACGTCCGCGCCCGCTGCCCCAGGGCATTTGGCCTGCGGCTTGTTCGAGCGCTCTGGCAGCTTGCACCGCGAGCCGCGTCTTGCCACTTCCACCCGGGCCAAGCACTGTCACCAAACGCTGTGCCTGGACCAAGCCCCACAAGCGTGTGGCGTTGAGTTCAAGGCCGTAAAGGCGGGTCCAGAAATGAGGCAGCTGGCCCGGCACGGTAGCAGCTTGGTTTTTGCTTTCGGTGACCGAGGCGCCCTGGGCCGACGCGTGTAATCCCGCCTGGCCCAACACAAGCCGGGGCAGCGCCTCCAGGCGCTCGAAGAGGCCTTGCAGGCGGCCGCGTTCGTCAATCACCCAGTCTTCATAGTGACCTGGCATCAGCTCGCCACCGTAGGCATCGCGCGCCAGCAGGTCGTCGCCAGCTCGCAGCAGGCGCTCGAATTCACGGGCATCGCATTGCAATGTGCCGGGCACAACACGCACGCTCATGCGGTCGGCTTGCAACACCGCATTGGCGTCAGCATGCCGTTCGAGTTGGCTCTTCAGGGCGGACAACACCTGGCGCAGCCGGTTGCGCCCGACGCCCAGGTCAACGCCGGGCCACAACAACTCGATCAACTCTTCACGCGGGTGTGCACGATCTGGCGCCATGGCCAAGCGCGCCAACAGCGCAGCCACCGCGCGCGACGGCCAACGTGTGATGTGCTGGCCCTGGCCGCGTGCCTCAAGCGCACCCAGCACACGCACCGACCATTGCGGCGGTGCGGTCGTCGGTTGTGCCCCGCGTGATGTTGGGTCTGTGGGCTGCGAGTTCACGGCGGTCGTTGACCTTGCACGGCTTGGCGCCTAAGCGCCGTGAGGTGCGCAATCAGGGCTGCTTGCACTCCGAGATGATGGCTTCCCGGGTGCGCCGTGACTCGGCTGCGCGCGCGGCCTCGTCGAGGATCTCACGCTCACCCTTGTCATTGAAGCGCGCGATGCGTTGGCCGCTGTCCAGTGCCGCCATGCTGGCGCGCGCGCGCTTGCAGTTGTCAGCGCGCTGAGCGGCGAGTTTGTCTTCTTCGGCCTTGGCCTTGGCGGCACGTTCGGCGTCAACGGCCCGTTTGCGTGCCTCAAGCTCGGTATCGACAGGTGCTGAGGCGGCCGCCGATGCCGGTCGCGTGGGCAACGCCCCCGCAGATGCTGCCAGCGCAGGCGTGGCCGCATTGCGCACCGGGGCCGGCGGGCGTTGCAAGATGTCTTTCTCGGCAACGTCACGCGGCGGTGGGCGGTCACTGGCGGTGACGCGTCCATTGGCGTCGCGCCATTTCCATTGCGCCAAAGCGGGCATGGCAACAGCGGCACAAAGAGCAGCCGCAATCGCGACCGCGCGGCAGTTGGCAAATGTTGAATGTTGCATGGCCAAAGTGTAGTGCGTGGGTTCGCGCCACCGGCCTGCGCGCAGGTCACGACACCCGTACTGCTTCACGCAGATCGCAAGGTGAAAAGCAGCTCCCTATAATTTCGTTTTGTGACTGGAGCTGGTCCATGCGCCTACTGGGCAAAGCGCTCACCTTCGACGACGTGTTGTTGGTGCCTGCGTATTCACAGGTGTTACCACGTGACACCCATCTTGCCACCCGATTCACCCGCAACATCAGCCTGAACCTGCCGCTTGTCTCTGCGGCCATGGACACGGTGACGGAAGCGCGATTGGCCATCGCCATCGCGCAAGAGGGCGGCATTGGCGTGGTGCACAAGAACCTCACGCCCAAGCAGCAGGCGGCTGAAGTGGCCAGGGTCAAACGTTATGAATCGGGCTTGTTGCGCGACCCCATCACGGTGGCGCCCGACATGACCGTGCGCCATGTGATGGCGCTGAGCCAGCAGCACGGCGTCTCGGGTTTCCCGGTGCTGCGGGGCAAGGTGGTGGTGGGCATCGTGACCAACCGCGACCTGCGTTTTGAGACCCGGCTCGATGCCCCCGTGAGCGAGATCATGACGCCGCGCGAGCGGCTGGTCTTCGTCAGCGAAGGTGCTTCGCTCGAAGAAGGCAAGGCGCTGATGCACCGCCACAAGCTCGAGCGTGTGGTGGTCGTCAACCCGGCTTTTGAGCTGCGTGGATTGATGACGGTCAAAGACATCACCAAACAAACCAACTTTCCTAACGCGGCACGTGACTCACAAGGCAAGTTGCGCGTGGCCGCAGCCGTGGGCGTGGGCGAGGGCACCGAAGAGCGCGTTGAGTTGCTCGCGCGTGCTGGCGTCGACGCCTTGGTGGTGGACACCGCGCACGGCCACAGCGCGGGCGTGATCGAGCGTGTGCGCTGGGTCAAGCGCAGTTATCCGCACATCGATGTGATCGGCGGCAACATCGCCACCGGTG
>JAYVRO010000519.1:0-3275 GCA_043776165.1 Rubrivivax sp.
GCCATGCACGGCGGGCCGATCATGCTGTCATGGCAAGACGTGACCGATGCGGGTATCTCTGCGCAGTGGGGCTACAACGTGGTGATTCACGAGTTTGTGCATGTCCTGGACCTGCGCGACGGGGTTGCCGATGGGGTTCCCGTGTTACCGGATCGCAAAGCCCGCGAGCAGTGGCTGCAGACGCTGAACGACGAATACCAGCAGCTCTGCCAGGCGGTCGATGCGGGCGAGGACACGCTGCTCGATCCTTATGGCGCCGAAGCCATTGACGAATTTTTTGCAGTGGCCTCAGAGGCTTTTTTTGTAGCGCCCGCTGATTTACGCAACGAACACCCTCGCCTTTACGCCCTGCTGGGCGGCTTCTTTCTGCAAGATCCAGCGAACGCGCACCGCCCCAAATGAGCGAAAGGGGCCACGTGGCCCCTTTCGTCAAAGCTCACCTCAGTGACCTTCAGGCCGTTGCGGGCTCCGCCTTGGGCTTGTCGCTCTTCTTGTTGGGCGCGATGTCCAACAACGGCTTGCCGTCCGCATCAATATCCACGGTCAGGCGGCCACCGTCAACCAGTTGGCCAAACAGCAACTCATCAGCCAACGCGCGGCGAATGGTGTCTTGAATCAACCGCTGCATGGGGCGCGCGCCCATCAACGGATCGAACCCGGTCTTTGCCAGGTGCTTGCGCAGGTTGTCAGTGAACGTCACTTCCACCTTCTTCTCGGTCAACTGGCTCTCCAGCTGGAGCAAGAACTTGTCAACCACACGCAGGATGATCTCTTCGTTCAACGCCTTGAAGCTGACAGTCGCATCCAGCCGATTGCGGAATTCAGGCGTGAACAGCCGCTTGATGTCAGCCATTTCGTCACCCTGTTCGCGCGAGTTGGTGAAGCCGATGGTGGCCTTGTTCATCGTCTCGGCACCCGCGTTCGTGGTCATGATGATGATCACGTTGCGGAAGTCGGCCTTGCGCCCGTTGTTGTCGGTCAAGGTGCCATGGTCCATCACCTGGAGCAGCACATTAAAGACATCCGGGTGCGCCTTTTCGATCTCGTCCAGCAGCAACACGGCGTGCGGCTTCTTGGAAACAGCCTCGGTCAACAGACCGCCCTGGTCAAAACCTACATAGCCCGGGGGCGCACCAATCAGGCGGCTCACCGCATGGCGCTCCATGTACTCGCTCATGTCGAAGCGGATCAGCTCAATACCCAGGATGTAAGCCAGTTGCTTGGCCACTTCGGTCTTGCCCACCCCGGTGGGGCCACTGAACAGGAATGAGCCAATCGGTCGGTCTGGCTTGCCCAAGCCTGAACGAGCCATCTTGATGGCCGCGGCCAGCGCCTCGATGGCCGGCTCTTGCCCGAACACCACACTGTTCAAGTCCCGGTCCAGGCTCTTGAGTTTTGAGCGGTCGTCATTGGAAACGCTGGCCGGGGGGATCCGCGCAATCTTGGCAACAATCTCTTCGACTTCGGCGCGGGTAATTGTCTTCTTCTGCTTGTTCTTGGGCAGGATGCGCTGCGCCGCACCCGCTTCGTCAATCACGTCGATGGCCTTGTCAGGCAAATGCCGATCATTGATGAACTTGGCCGACAACTCGGCCGCAGCCTGGAGTGCACCCAGCGCGTACTTGACGCTGTGGTGCTCCTCGAAGCGCGACTTCAAGCCCTTGAGAATTTCGATGGTCTGCTCGACCGACGGCTCAACCACGTCAATCTTCTGGAAACGCCTGGACAGCGCCGCGTCTTTCTCGAAGATGCCGCGGTATTCACTGAAGGTGGTGGCGCCGATGCACTTCATCGCGCCAGAACTCAGGGCCGGCTTCAGCAGATTGCTGGCGTCCAGCGTGCCGCCCGAAGCGGCGCCAGCGCCGATCAGCGTGTGAATCTCGTCAATGAACAAGATGGCATTGGGCTGGTCCTTCAACTGCTTCAGAACGCCCTTGAGGCGTTGCTCAAAGTCACCGCGATATTTGGTGCCGGCGAGCAAAGCGCCCATGTCCAGCGAATACACAACGGCCTTCCCAAGCACTTCGGGAACGTCTTCCTGGGTGATGCGCCAAGCCAGCCCTTCAGCAATGGCCGTCTTGCCTACGCCCGCTTCACCCACAAGCAGCGGATTGTTCTTGCGCCTGCGGCAAAGGATCTGAATGACGCGTTCGACTTCATGCTCGCGCCCGATGAGGGGGTCGATCTTGCCGTCGCGCGCCAACTGATTCAAATTCTGGGTGAACTGGTCCAGCGGCGAGCCTTTGCCCTCCCCGTCCTCCTTTTCGGCCTCGGCGCCCGGCGTTCCTTCGCTCGGCTTGCTGGCCTCCGGAGGATCACTTTTCTTGATGCCGTGGGCGATGAAATTCACCACATCGAGGCGGGTCACACCCTGCTGGTGAAGGTAGTAAACAGCGTGAGAATCCTTCTCCCCAAAGATTGCCACCAGCACGTTGGCGCCGGTCACTTCTTTCTTGCCGCTTCCGGTGGACTGCACATGCATGATGGCCCGCTGAATCACACGCTGAAAACCCAGCGTAGGCTGCGTGTCCACCTCTTCGTTGCCGCCCACGGTGGGCGTGTTTTCCTTGATGAAGCCGGCCAGACTCTTGCGAAGGTCGTCGATGTTGGCCGAACAGGCCCGCAACACCTCGGCGGCCGACGGGTTGTCCAGCAAGGCCATCAACAAGTGTTCAACCGTGATGAACTCATGGCGTTGCTGCCTGGCCTCGACAAAAGCCATGTGCAGGCTGACTTCTAACTCTTGGGCAATCATGCGGCCTCCATAATGCATTGCAAAGGGTGGCCGCCACGACGTGCGGCGGCCAACACCAGCTCTACCTTCGTTGCGGCAACGTCTTTGGAAAAGACGCCACAGACACCGCGACCCTCATGATGAATCTTAAGCATGATCTGGGTCGCTGTTTCAAGGTCGCAATTGAAATACTCCTGCAACACCAT
Source organism: Rubrivivax sp. (assembly GCA_043776165.1). GTDB lineage: Bacteria > Pseudomonadota > Gammaproteobacteria > Burkholderiales > Burkholderiaceae_C > Rubrivivax. The sequence continues at coordinate 2,941 of JAYVRO010000519.1, forward strand.
CACCACAAACTCCATCGGGGTGTAGTCATCGTTGAGCAGCACCACTTGGTACATCCTTGGGGGCGTTGTCTTCGAGGTTTGCCGCTCGACAACGACCGTGCCCTGCCCGTCGTCAGGCCTGGGACGCGCCAGCGGCGGTGGGGGTTGCGGCGGTTTCTCTTCAGGCATTGTTTGATTCTATCGAGTTGCCACTTTTGCGTCCTGCCCAAGCCATATTGCGCTGCGGGACAATTCCACAAGAGCAGGCGACGTTCGATCTGGATACACAAAGCACAAAGCCCGCCAACGGCGGGCTTTGCAGCACTGGCTCACGGTCGCGGATGAGGCGACCGCGA
>JAYVRO010000520.1:0-11277 GCA_043776165.1 Rubrivivax sp.
CGGCCAAAGCGCATGGGCTCGGCAACAAAGCTGCGCAGTGGCGCAATGCTTTTTTCTATGGACGGGCCCGTGACCAGCGCCTCGGCAGCAACTGGGTCGAGCCGCGCGCGAAGCTCGTGCCAAAAAGCCGCGTCGCTCCACTGCTCGGGCTTGTCGTCCAGCGAACACTGCACGTAGTAGCGCGACAACGTTGTCGAGCGCATGCTGCACAGTGCAAAACCGCGCTCGTGGTTGGAATAAATCAACTCGTGCGACACAGGCGGTGTGTTGGACAAGATGCCCAGCCAACCAAACGGGTAGACCTTCTCGAAGGTGGTGATGGCCGAGGCCGGCACGCTGGCGCGGCACACCCCGTGGTAACCATCGCAGCCCGCAATGAAGTCGCAGCTCATCTCATGCGCCAAGCCGTTTTCTTGCCAGCGCACGTGCGGCTTGGCGCTGCCAAAGTCATGGATGCTCAGGTCATTGGCTTGATACACCGTGCGCAAACCAGCGGCCGCGCGCGCGTCCATCAAGTCGCGTGTGACCTCGGTTTGGCCATAGACCATGACACGCTGGCCGCCGGTCAAAGCGTGCAGGTCAATGCGGTGGCGCGCGCCACCAAAACACAGCTCAAAGCCTTCATGCGGCAGACCTTCACGCTGCATACGCGCTGCCACCCCCAGCTCTTGCAGCAGGTCCACGGTGCCTTGCTCGAGCACACCGGCTCGGATGCGACCCAACACGTACGCGGGTGCCTGGCGCTCGAAGATCACAGCGTCGATGCCTGCTTTGGCCAGCAGTGCGCCCAGCAGCAAACCCGACGGGCCTGCGCCAATGATGGCGACTTGGGTGCGTTGCTGCTGTGTCATGTCGAAGGTTGCCCCTTGTTTTTGCCAGGCACTAGCACGGTGGCATCAGGCTCGTACAGCCGCGCCACCAGGTGCGCGCGGTGCGCCAAGACAGCCCGCTGGTTGATGGACCCTTTGTCGGTGACTTCACCTCTGTCGATCTGCGGTGGATCTACCAAGAGCAGTGCCCGTGCTGGGCGGTTGGCGCTGCCCGTGCCTTGGCCATGCGCGGTGTCCACCAAGGTTTGAAAGAAGGCGATCACTGGCGGCGCGCTCAGCACTTGCGCGGCGCTCCAGTCATCAGGTAACTTGAAACGTTGGCGCGCATCGTCGACCCGCGCAAAAATGAGCAAACCGATGTCGTTGCGGTTCATGCCCGCCACCACCACGTCTTGCACCAAGGGGTCGCCCAGGGCGATAAGTTTGGCCCGCAGCGGGCCCACGCTCACAAACGTGCCACTGCTGAGCTTGAAGTCCTCGGCAATGCGGCCATCGAACATCAAACCCTTTTGTGCATCGCTCGCGTCAACAAACTTCACCGCATCGCCGCTGCGATAAAAACCTTCGTCGTCAAAGGCGTCCTGACTTTGCGCTGGCGCGCGCCAATAGCCAGGCATGACGTTGGGGCCACGAAAGCGGATTTCGGTTTTGCCGTCCACCGCAACGAGCTTCACTTCCACACCCGGACACGGCAAGCCGATGTGGCCAGAGCGCACTTCGCGGCCCACAGCAAAGGTGCACGAAGGTGCTGTTTCGGTCATGCCCAGGCCAGTGAAGATGGGGATACGCTCACCCACGGTCTCTTCGCCCAGGCGGTCCAGGCGGTCCCAGACGGCTTGTGCCAGGCCTGCGCCAGCGAACATGAAAGCCTGCACGCGGCTGAACACATTGCGCCGCAAGACCCCATCGCTTTGCATGGCCAGCGAGAGCTCTTCAAAACCCTTGGGCACGTTGAAATACACAGTGGGTGCCACTTCGCGCAAGTTGCGCAGTGTGGTGGCAAAACCCTTGGCCGTGGGCTTGCCTTCGTCGATGTACAGCGTGCCGCCGTTGTAGAGGCAGATGCCCACGTTGTGGTTGCCGCCAAAGGTGTGGTTCCAGGGCAGCCAGTCCACCAGCACGGGCGGCTCGTCGGCCAAAAAAGCCATCGTCTGGCGCAACATTTGTTGGTTGGCGCAGAGCATGCGGTGCGTGTTGATGACGCCCTTGGGGTCTTTGGTCGAACCCGAGGTGAATAGAAATTTGACGATCGTGTCCGGCGTGATGGCGGCGTGCGCGATGTCAATGCGCGCATCGGGTTGTGTGTTCAACAAACTAACGAATGAAGTGACTTGGCGACCCGCCATGCCGTGATGCGATTCACTGTCCGTCAACACCACCTCAATGCCAGCGCCAACCCCTGCGACGATGGCGCTGGCGTAAGCCGGGCCAGAGGCAAACACCAGCCCTGGCGTTGTCACACCCAGGATGTGGCGTAGCTTGCCATAGTCGTGCGAGAGCAGGGAGTACGCCGGTGAGATGGGCACGTACGGCACACCTGCCCACATCGCGCCCATGGCCAGCGTAAGGTGTTCCAGGTCGTTGTCCGACAGCACCACCACAGGCCTGTCAACCGACAAGCCTCGGTCCACCAGCGCCTGCCCTAAGGCCCGCGCGCGTTGCAGCATCTGTGCATAGCTGATGCGTTGCCAGTCGCCACCACCAGGCACTGCAGGGTCACGCCGTGCCACAAAAGTGCGCTCGGGTGCATGCTGCGCCCAGAACACAAGGCGCGCCGTCAAGCACTCGGCGTAGGGTGCCAGCGTTTCGGTGGAGCGCAGGAGGGTGGCGCCATCGCGGCGCTGTTCAACGTGGGCGCTCAGACAACCACCGACGCGTGCAGCGCGGTACTTGGGCAGGGTCATGTTGGTCGGTCGAACAAGAGGGGATTGGCGATTCTAGGAAGCTAAAACCAAGAAGCTCAAGCGCGTGCACCGATAAGATGGCCTCAGCAACCCCGCCCGCGCTACGACGACCCAAGGCCGCACATGAACACCGCCGATCTCATTGCTATCGACATCCACACGCATGCCGAAGTGTCCTGTTGGAACCCCTTTGACAACTATGGTGACGAGTACGACCGCGCGGCCGACAAATACTTTCGCTCCAGCCGCCGCCCCACCATCGAGGAGACCATCGCCTACTACCGCGAACGCAAGATCGGCCTGGTCATGTTCACGGTGGACAGCGAGTCGCAACTGGGCCGGCGGCGCATTCCAAATGAAGAGATTTGCGAAGCCGCCAAAGCCAACTCCGACATGATGATTGCGTTTGCCAGCATTGATCCGCACAAAGGCAAGATGGGCGCCCGCGAGGCGCGCCGCCTGATCGAAGAGCACGGTGTGAAGGGTTTCAAATTCCATCCCACCGTGCAAGGCTTTTTGCCCTATGACCGCATGGCCTGGCCCCTCTACGACGTGATCAATGAATACAAGTTACCCGCCATTTTTCACAGCGGGCATTCGGGCATTGGCTCCGGCATGCGCTGCGGCGGTGGCTTGCGTCTGCAAAACAGCAACCCCATGCTTTTGGAAGACGTGGCCATCCAGTTCCCGGACATTCAAATCGTCATTGCGCATCCAAGCTGGCCTTGGCAAGACGAAGCGCTGAGCCTGGCCCTGCACAAACCTAACGTTTGGATTGACCTGAGTGGCTGGAGCCCAAAGTACTTTCCGGCGCAGCTCGTGCAATACGCCAATACGCTGCTGAGCGACCGCATGCTGTTTGGCAGCGACTTCCCGCTCATCACCCCCGAGCGCTGGATGGCTGACTTCACCGATGCTGGCTTCAAGCCCAAAGTGCAGCCGGGCATCTTGAAGGGCAACGCGATGCGTTTGTTGGGTCTGAGCTGATCACAACAATCGCAATCCAAGTGCGGTGGTTTTGATGCGTCACTGAAACCAAGGCGGCACAACATGGCGGCATGCCAAGGGCGCAAGCCGCAGATGACGAGCTCTTGCTCAAGCTCGTCGTTTGCCAAGAATCGTCGAACGAATGAGCCAAGGGAAGGAGCCGCGCCAGCTTGATGGGTTGCTACTACTTTTACGCGCAGTAGTCCCGGCCATCCACAGACCGCGCGCGTAAAAAGCAACGGGGACTCGGCTTGCACCGAGTCCCCGTTTCGCTTGAAAAACGCGCTGCGCCTGAAAGGTGCAACCGCCTTTCAATTCAATTACTTGGCGGCGCTGGCCTTCTTGCCAGCCTTTTTGGCGGCGCTGGCCTTCTTGGCAGGGGCGCTGGCCTTCTTCTCGGCCTTCTTGGCTTCTTTCTTCATGGCAGCGCCAGAAGCGGGGGCAGCGGCAGCGTGCGCAGCGGCTTGCGCGCCCACGGCGGTGAAGGCAAATGCAGCGGCGACGAGCAGGGATGAGAGCTTGTTCATGAAAAGACTTTCTAGAGAGTGGTTGGATACGGCTTGCCCGTGGGAGACATTCCTGGGCTGGCCAGATCGCTCACTTGGTGATGCCTGTTGGGTTTTGTACGTGCGGGTTTTGTACGTGCTGTACGTGTCGTGCATGACAGGGGTCACGGACGACGGCCCCTTTGGAAGGCGGACGAATGATACCGATCGGTGCCTAAAAGCCGGTCAATTTCGTGCCCTGCGCTGCGCAAACTGTGGTTTTGGCGCCTATATCATTCGCCGCCTTCGGGACCGCCCTCGCCCACCACCTCTTTCCGCGCCGCTGCAGGCGACCAGGCCGTGCTGCACATTCAAATGTTCATTTTGCTCGCGGCGCTGTGCTGGCCAACCTGGGGCACGGCCGTGCCTTTCACGCCCACGTCTGACACCCAGGTGCTGGAACGTCTACCGAGCCGTGCCACCGAGCCGCGCATGCGCGACATGGCCGACATGCGCCGTGCCTTGGCCATCGAACCGCGCAACGCGGCGCTGGCCGTGCGTCTTGTCGAACGTTATCAAGCCGAGCTTGCCGCCGAAGGCGACCCTCGCTACATCGGCTACGCCCAAGCCGCCTTGGCCCCTTGGTGGCGCGATGCCAATGCGCCACCGGATGTGCGCGTGGCGCGCGCAGTTCTCTTGCAATTCAACCACCAGTTTGCACCGGCGCTGGACGACTTGCTCTCCGTCGTACGCGAACAACCCGAACACGCGCAGGCCTGGGCCTGGGTCGCTGCCATCACCCTGGTGCAAGGCGACTACAACGCCGCACGTCGCGCCTGCCAACAGGTGGCACTGCACGCCAGCGAGTTGATCGGCACGGCTTGCGTGGCGCAGGTGGACGGCACCACCGGCCGCGCTGCGCCCGCAGCGGCCGCCATCAGCGCTGCGCTGCGAGCGCAAGCCAGCGCTCCACCCGACGCTCGCCTGTGGGCGTTGACCCGCTTGGCGGAAATTCACGAGCGCCTGGGCAACGTGTCTGAAGCAGAAGCTGCCTTCCGTGAAGCACTGGCGCTGGGTGTCAGCGACGGCTATCTGCAAGCTGCCTACGCGGATTTTTTGCTCGACCAACAGCGCCCCGCCGAGGTCATCACCTTGCTCAAGGACAAGTCACGTTCCGACCTGTTGCTGCTGCGCTTGGCGCTTGCGGGTAAGTACAGAGCGCAGTTTGCGGGCGAGCCCGCTGGCAAGTTGGCCGACGACAAAACACGAGCCGCCTGGAGCGCTGCGCTGGCTGCACGTTTTGACGCCGCCAGACTGCGTGGCGACTCAGTGCATCAAAAAGAAGAAGCACGGTTTGCCCTGCATGTGTTGGGCGACGCCGCACGTGCACTGCCACTGGCATCTGCTAACTTCGAAGTGCAACGTGAACCGGCTGATGCGCGCTTGTTGTTGGAGGCCGCGCTTGCCGCCAAACAACGCGCTGCGGGTGAACCGGCTTTGCAGTGGCTGCGCCAATCAAAAATTGAGAGCAAGACACTGCAAGCACTGGCCGCGCAAGTCGAGGCTCTGAAATGATGGGGCGCCTCATCACCAAGGCGCTTATCACCAAAGCGCTCATTGCCGCAGCACTGTTGATCGGCGTCCCAGCCCAAGCACATAAACCTTCAGACAGCTATCTGCGCTTGACCGTGCCCTTAGCGGGTGCGATCGAAGGCCAATGGGACATCGCCCTGCGTGACCTCGACTTCGCCATCGGCCTGGACGCGAATGGCGATGGCGACATCACCTGGGGCGAAGTGCGCGCCCAGCACAGCCAAGTTGCCGCCTATACCTTGGCGCGCCTGAAAGTGCGTGGCGACAACCAACCCTGCAAGGCGGTGGCGGGCGAACAACTGATTGACGAGCACAGCGACGGCGCCTACACGGTGCTGAAGTTCCGTCTGGAGTGCCCAACCACGCCGCGCCAACTGGCCATCCAATACAGTCTCTTTGCAGACATCGACCCGCAGCACCGCGGCCTCTTGAACTTGGCCACCCGTGACGGCGCCCGCACAGCGGTGCTCTCAGCGCAAGCGGGCATAACCAAGTTCGAGCTGAGCGTGGCCGCCAAGAGCGAACAGTTCTTGAGTTTTGTCGTCGAAGGCATGTGGCACATCTGGATGGGTTTTGACCACATCCTCTTCCTCGTCTCGCTCTTGCTGCCTGCCGTGTTGATGTTGCCCAAAGCGCAGCACTGGCGCAGCCCGCAATGGCTGGCCGTGCCGCGCTTGAAACCTGCGCTCGTGGACGTGGTGAAGGTCGTTACCGCCTTCACGCTGGCCCACTCCATCACACTGACCTTGGCTACCTTCAAAGTGGTGACCCTGTCTTCGGCTTTGGTGGAGTCAACCATTGCGGCCTCGGTGATCCTGGCCGCGTTGAACAACCTGTGGCCGGTTTTTCAAGGCAAACGTTGGCTGGTGGCATTTGCATTTGGCCTCATCCACGGTTTCGGATTTGCCAGTGTGCTGGCCGATCTGGGCCTGCCGCAGGACGCCCTGCTCCTCGCCCTGGTGGCCTTCAATGTGGGCGTTGAAGTGGGTCAACTCGCCATCGTCAGCGTCTTTTTGCCTTTGGCCTTCGCCTTGCGCAGAACGCGCTTTTATCGCGTCGTGGTGCTCAAGGGCGGGTCTTGTTTGATCGCGGTATTGGCAGCCATTTGGCTTGTCGAGAGAGCGTTTGGGATGGAGCTTCTCAAGCTCTGATCGGTCTTGAGTTGGCGCTTGCGCACGGCCTGGGGCCAGCCACGGTGTCAGCCCATCACATCTCGTGTGGTTTACGCACCAGCGCCACCCAGCGTGGCCAGCGTGGGTCGCTGTGCAAGCTCACGAAGCTCGGGTCGCATGGGCCAATGATGGCGCTGGGGTCCCCGCCCGCCAGGGCGTGTTCGAGCTGATCAAAGGCTTTGTCGATGTGTCCGCAACGCGCGGCGACGATGGCCAACACGTAGGGCGACACGCGCTGCGTGCCGTGTTGCAGATTCACCTTGGCAAGCACCTGGGCCAAAACCTGGTCGGCCTCTTTGACCAAGCCGGCAAATCCCAGTGCGGCGGCCACGCTGACCTGGCAGCCCAGATGTTGCGGTGCCGAGGCCAGGGCGCGTTGGTAATGCGCCAAGGCGGCAGGAGCGTCACCACGCACCATGGCCAAAACGCCAGACACACCAGCCAGTGCCATGCTGTTGGGGGCGATATCGTGCATGGCGTCAAGCTCGGCCTGCGCGTCGTCCAGGCGGTCTTGGTTGATGCGCAACGTGATCATGTGCATGCGCGCGTTGATGTACTGCGGGTCGAGTTTCCTGGCCAGCAGCAGTTCGCGTTCGGCGGCGTCGTGTTCGCCGCGAAAGTGCAGGTGGCAGCCGTAGGCTGAATGCACAAAGGCCACGTCGGGGCCCCGTTTTATGGCGCGCTCAAAACTGCGACGCGCGCGCGGCCAGTCGCGCTCAAAACTGTGTTCAATGGCACCCAGCAAGGCATGCGCTTCGGGCTGCGCGTCGTCGAGCCGCAGGGCGCGGCGCAAGGCCTCGGCGGCGTGCGCTGCGGCCTCAGTCGGTTCACGGTACCAGCCCGTGGCCAGGTTGTGCCAAGCGCGCCCTGTGCCCACCAAGGCGGGCACAAAGTCGGGCGCTTCACGCAGGGCCTCATCAAAACGCTTCAGCGCCTGCTCAAGCGTTTCTTGCGAGAGCGCCTGGCGCAAGAAGTGTTCACCACGCTCTACCAGGTCACGCGCACGTCGCGTGGTGTCGGGCCCATGAAGCGCCGACACGCGCTGGGCGATGAGCGGCACGTAGCTGCCCACGGGCAGCTCGATGCGCAGCGCTGCGCCGCGGCCTTCGGCCTGAAAGTAGCGGTCCAGGCGGGCACGCAGTCGGCGTGTTTCCACGCGCACGATGGTGTCGCTCTTGGGGTCGAACTGGCTTGCGCTGCGCTTGAAAACTTCCACCGCGATGACGGTCTCTTTGAGCGCAACCAACTCTCCGTCCAGCGTGCGCTCCACCAAGTGGCGTAACAAGGCGCGGTGCCTGGGCGAGCTGCGAAAAGCAGCGCTGCCTTCGATGTGCGCCAAGCTCAGTTCCACTTGCGCGCGCGCGGGCATCAAGGTGGCTGGTCGTGTGTCTTGGGGCTTCATAGGCGCATGCGATCTGGTACGGGGATGCACTCTACGAGAAGAAGTGTAGGCAGCACTGTCCTAAGATCACCCCCCACCTTTCACCGTCCATTGCCCCAGGAGTTTGTTGTGTCCCAAGCCCCCGCCAAAGCGTTTGCTTCGCAAGCTGATTTGCAAGAGAAGAAGGTGAGCTTCACCAAGCTCTCAGACCACGCCTACGCCTACACCGCAGAAGGCGACCCGAATACCGGCATCGTGATCGGCGACGATTCTGTGATGGTCATCGACACGCAGGCCACCCCCGTGATGGCGCAAGACGTTATCCGGCGCATCCGCGAGGTAACCGACAAGCCCATCAAGTACGTGGTACTCAGCCACTACCACGCGGTCCGGGTGCTCGGCGCGTCGGCTTACCAGCCCGAGCACATCATCGCCAGCGAGGACACGCTGAGTCTCATCAAAGAGCGCGGTGAGCAAGACAAGGCCAGTGAGATGGGCCGCTTCCCGCGGCTTTTTCAGGCCGTTGAATCCGTGCCGCCAGGTATGACCTGGCCGACGATCACCTTCAGCGGCAAGATGACACTGTGGTTGGGTCATCTGGAAGTGCAACTCTTGCAAGTGGGCAGGGGCCATACCAAGGGCGACACCGTGGTGTGGCTGCCTGCCGAGCGCATCTTGTTCTCGGGCGACTTGGTGGAGTTTGATGCCACGCCCTACGCCGGTGACGCCTACTTCAGCGACTGGCCGCACACGCTGGACAACATCGCCGCCATGAAGCCTTTGAAACTCGTGCCCGGGCGCGGCGCGGCGCTTGAAAACGAGGCCCAGGTGGCGGCCGGTTTGAACGGCACGCGCAGCTTCATTGCGGATGTCTACGCCAGCGTCAAGGCCAGCGCAGCAGCAGGCAAGAGCTTGAACGCCGCCTACGCCCAAGCCATGACGGATGTGCGGCCCAAGTACGGTCACTGGGTGATCTTTGACCACTGCATGCCTTTTGACGTGAGCCGCGCTTATGACGAGGCCACAGCGCACCGCGACCCACGCATCTGGACGGCAGAGCGTGACATCGAGATGTGGAAGTCATTGGAGGCTTGAACATGCCCGACGCGCTCTTCACCACAACGCCCAATCTTGAAAGCCCCGATGATTTTTACGAGGCGCTGCTCGACGCGCACCAAGGGTTAACGTTTGAGGCGAGCCACACGCTGAACGCACGCCTGGTGCTGATTCTGGCCAACCAAATTGGCAGCCAAGCTGTGCTGAAAGAAGCCTTGACCGTGGCCAGCAAGGAGCTGGCAACATGAGCGCGCTGCGCTACCAGAGTGGTTTTGGCAACCAGTTTGAAAGCGAAGCCATCGCTGGTGCTTTGCCGCAACAGCGCAACAGCCCGCAGCGCGTGGCGTTTGGCCTGGTGGCCGAGCTGATGTCGGGCAGCGCTTTCACAGCGCCGCGCGCCGAGAACCGTCGCACATGGATGTACCGGCGCCAGCCCAGTGTGGCCTCTGGCGCCTACGCGCCGATGCCCCATGCCTTTTGGAAGACGGGTGCGGTTGGCGGTGTCAACGCGCCACCGGACCCGATGCGCTGGGCCGCGCTGGCGGTTCCTGACAGTAGCGAGCAGCCCCTGGACTTTATCGACGGCTTGCGCACCATCGTCGTCAATGGCGACGCTGACGCGCAAACGGGCATGGCCGCGCACATCGTGCTGGCCAACACGAGCATGCAGCGTGCTTTGGTCAACGCCGATGGCGAGATGCTCCTGGTGCCTCAGCAAGGCGCCATCACGCTGACCACTGAGCTGGGCCTGTTGCATGTGGCGCCGGGCGAAGTAGCGCTGCTGCCGCGTGGCTTGGCTTTTATGGTGGCCGTGGAGGGACCCACGCGGTTGTATGTTTGCGAAAACTACGGCGCGCCGTTTCGCTTGCCAGAGCTCGGGCCCATTGGCTCGAACGGCCTGGCCAACCCGCGCGACTTTTTGGCGCCCGTGGCGTCCTTCGAGGCCGAACCGCGCAGCCTGGACATGGTGCGCAAGTTTGGCGGCCAACTGTGGCGCACACACGCGCGTTCGTCGCCCTTCAATGTGGTGGCCTGGCATGGCAACCTGACCCCTTGCAAGTACGACACCGCTGCGTTCATGGTCATTGGTTCGATCAGTTTTGACCACCCTGACCCGTCGATCTCTACGGTGCTCACCAGCCCCAGTGACACGCCAGGCGCGGCGAACTGCGACTTCGTGATTTTTCCGCCGCGCTGGCTGGTGATGGAAGACAGCTTTCGCCCGCCCTGGTACCACCGCAACGTGATGAGCGAGTTCATGGGCTTGGTACATGGCCAGTACGACGCCAAGGCCGAGGGCTTCAAGCCTGGAGGCATGAGCCTGCATAACAGCATGGCGCCGCATGGTCCCGACTTGGACGCCTTCAACAAGGCCAGCGGCGCCGCGCTCGCGCCCCAAAAACTGGACCACACACTGGCATTCATGTTCGAGAGTCGCTGGCGCATGCGGCCCACCGAGTTCGCCGTGAACTGTGGCGCACTCGACGCGCGCTACGCCGATTGCTGGGCCGGTTTGACTGATCGCTTCGCACCCACAGCGCAGAACTGATGAACGAAGTGTGAGAAAGCGCTCAATGGGGCGTTTTATTGCGATTTATCCCCCGCGTTTGCGGGGGGTCGGGGTCTGCGCTGACGCGTTGTGCTTTGAGAGCATCGCGGCTCAGGAGCAAACAACACCATGGCCCAGGCAGTATCTATCGCAGTAGAGCGCACTTCGCGCAAATCCCGCTTCGATTTCATGTCGGCCCGCGGCGCCGTGAACGACGCGGGTCAAGGGTTCTACGAGTCATCTTTCGATTTGCGCGAAGGTCTGGACGTCATCGAAACATCGACACCGCCTTTGCCCGATGAGCTGGAGCGCGAGTTCAA
>JAYVRO010000521.1:0-11177 GCA_043776165.1 Rubrivivax sp.
CAGCCAGCGCGCAGGCGCTTTCACCGCACCCACCCAGGCCGCCACGATGGCAGCGAAACACAGTGCGGCGTACAAAGCTAGATTGCCGCGCAAGACCGCCTGGGCATTGATCGCCGCCTCCCCGTCCGCAGCCACTATGGTGGTGAAGAGTTGCGCCAACAGGCACCAGCCGCACAGCCCAACGAGCGCCAGCAACCAGCGCCAATGAAGTGGTATGCCGCGCTGCACGGCATACCAGGCCCAAGCCCCTAAGAGGAACTCAATTAACAATCCAGGTAAGTGAAACGACAATCGCCAAGCAAGATTCGAGGCAGCGGGGTCTGTGGGCAAGGCGTAGGCAATGGCCAGATGCGCAAAGAGCGCCACAACGGTGACGCCCGCCACTGCACCCGAAACCGCGCGAGCGCCACGCGCAGCCAACGCCGCGAGCAGCGGCAGGGCCAGATAAAACTCCACCTCGGGGGGCAAACTCCAAAACGCTGGATTGAAGTGAAACGCCACTTCGCGCGTTTCCCAGGTGAAGACAAACAGCAGGTGCTTGATCACATGGTCTACTGTTCCACCCTGCAGCCAATGCAGCCCCGCATAGACCAACAACGCCACCGCGTACAGCGGGTAGATGCGGAACAGGCGGCGCACGGCATGTGCTTTCAGTGGCAAGGTCTTGCCAAAAATATAGGGCGCGAACACAAAACCACTGAGCACAAAAAACAAGTCCACGCCGGTGAAGGCAAAGGCCAGCCATCCCGATGACCAACCTGTGAGCGGCAGGTAATGCACGGCCACCACCAGCAGCGCCGCCAAGCCGCGCAACAGCTCAATGGACCATTCGTTGCGGGCAGTTTGATGGGTGGTCATGTCCCGCCTTTGTACTGCATCGCTGTGCCTGAAATTCAACACGACTTTCAACTGGCGCAGCTTCACCTTTAAGGCGCTGACAGTTCTGCAATATCTCAGCCCACCACGGCCTGAACGGTGTCGAAGAATACGGTGGCTGGCAGACGCGCTCAACGGCGGCCAACACTGCGCTGCGCGTTGCCGCACACTGCGTGGCATCGTGGGGCAGGCGGGGTACCCATAATTGCTCGCCTCATCACCGCTGCGCGACCAAACCCATGACCATCACCTTTTCCGGCCACAACATTCGTTTGGACGATGGCAGCCAGACCAAGCCTGAACTCGGCTACACGATGGAAGAGCACGGCTGGGTCCAAGCCACGAAACGCTTGTTGCAAACTTTGTTCCCAGGTGACAAGAGCGGCGTTCGACTGGCCGATCTCGGCTGCCTGGAAGGCGGCTACGCAGTCGAATTCGCCCGACTGGGCTTCGACGTGATGGGTCTTGAAGTGCGGCAATCGAACTACGAGGCGTGCGAATACGTGCGTCAGCGCGTCAACTTGCCGAGACTGAGCTTTGTTCAGGATGACGCCTGGAACATCGAACAGCATGGCAAGTTCGACGTGATGTTCTGTTGCGGCCTGTTCTATCACCTCGACCGACCGCGGGAGTTTCTCGAAGTCTTGTCGCGGGCAACCAGCCAAGTGTTGATTTTGCAAACCCACTTTTCAACCGGCGTCGACAGCCTGACTTTCAACCTCTCGCCTCTGACTGAGCACGATGGCTTGCAAGGCCGTTGGTACTCGGAGTTCGTCAGTGACGAGTCTTTTGCCGACCGCGAAAACGCTCGCTGGTCGTCATGGGACAACACGCGTTCATTCTGGGTCAAGCGGGAGAATCTGCTGCAGGCCATCAACGCTGCCGGCTTCGACATCGTGCTTGAGCAGTACGACAGCATGGCGCCGAATATCGCTGAGGCGATGACTGCGGGCTACTACCGCAAGGAAGACCGCGGAACCTTCATCGGTATCAAGTCAGCACGCTGATTTGGCAACACTCAAGTCCGCGATCTGAATTGCAAGTCACGGTACAAGGCCTCGTAGAGAAAGGCCTCTTCCTCCAGGCGCAGCGGGACTTTGCCGGAGAGCGCGGGCGCAAGCAGCGGGGCGGGCGCTGAAGTACTGGGATCAGCGCGCCGAGTCGCCCAGCTTTCGATCGCCGATGACCAGGCCGCCACATCACCCGCCGGCAACAACTCGGCGTAGCCGAAGCCCCGCAACGCGGCGGCTTGCGCGCCCACGTCGCTGGCCAGACAGGGCAGGCGCAACGTGGCGGCCTCATGGGCCAGCAGAGAAAACGCCTCGGGCGCCAGGGTGGGCAAGCACAACAAGTCGCAGGGTGCCGACAACAGGGTGAGGCTCGACTGACTGCTGTGGAACGCCAGGGTGACCCGCAGGTCGCTGGCAGCCCTGCCACTGATGGCCTGGCCGTTGTCGCTATCAAAGTCACCCTCGCAGCACAGACGCAACCGCAGCTCTGGGCGCGGTACCGCAGCGAAGGCTTGGAGCAATTCATCCAAGCCCGATTGCTTGTCGCTTGTGCCAACGCCAAGCAGCGTCGGATGCTCGTACGGCGCTGGCGATGCCGGCGGCACCGGCCGCGCGTGGATCAGAGCCAGCAAGTCGACGCCATGCGGCAGGACGCGCAGAGCCTGTTCGGGCAGCGCCGAGCGCCACTGGTTGGCGGCAAAGTCGGACGGCACCACGATCGTCGAGGCAAGCATGGCCAAGCGCTGGCGCAGGCCAGCAAGTCGAGTGGAGTCGGTCGGCGGCAGGCCGCTCAGGGTGACCAGGGTTGGCAATCGTTGCCCGGCGATCAGGTCGAGCAGCTGACAAGCACCATCGGCCTGAATCAGCGCGTGAGCCACATCGAACTTCGCTTCGGCCCAGTGGGCGCCGAGCACCTCGCCCGCGCCCGCACCCGCGCCACCCGACAGCACTTGCGGCGGCATCAACACCGGCACGCCAGCCAGCAGGCCAGTACGCCAATCTCCGGCCCATCGCGACGTGTCGATCGGCGCGTTGAGCGATGCCGATACCGCGTCACTCCTGGCGGCCACCACCCACACTTGATGCCCTTCGCGCTGCGCCATTCGGGCCAGGGCATGGGCCAACTTGTCGACCCACGACCTGGGCTGGGCATGCAACGATTCGGTCAGGAAAAGGATGCGCATCAGACACCTGCCGTCAAACGTGCCGCCAAATCTGCGAGCCACACTCTTTCAGCATCGTCTTCGGGTCGATCACGGCGATCCAAAAATACGCCGGCCAGCACGAAGCCCAGCGAGGCGGCAAAGGTCTTTCCGGCCGCGCCGATCCACTCGCGCCGCAAGCGCTCATCGACCCCTGGGTAGACAGCGCCGGCATAGCGGCTGAAATGATCGAATCGCATGCTGAAATCATCGACGACATAGCGCGCTGAACGAGCGGCTGCTGATTCGTCGCCAGCCAGCGCGGGCAAAGCTCGCGCCGCCTCAACCAGTTGCTCAACAAAGACATTGACGCGGCCATCGCCGAGATCGAGCTTGGGCACGCTCAGGGCCGGGTCGATCGGCATGTGCCGCAGTTGCTTGACCCAACTGTCGGTGGCCACATGCATTGGCACACCGCACGACTTTGCTGTCTGCTCAACCCACAACGTGACCTGCCGGGCGATGTGCAGAGCACCCGCAATCAGCCCGCGTGCCGACTCGCAAGGTGGCAGCCTGAAGTCATCGAAGACGTTGACGAGGAAGACGATGTCGACGAATGTGCGCTTGAGGTAGTAGTGCGAGGTTCGGTTGTGCGAGTGAATGACCTTGACCGAGGCCAACATGGCGATGCGGTGGCCGTCACGTATGAGGCGCACGCCCAGGTCCAGGTCTTCGGCAAAGTTGCCGCGGTAGCGGTACTGCAAAAAGCGCTCGCGTCCGATCAGGCAGGAGATGTCGCTGAGCTGGCCCATGGCACGCAGGCTTTCCTGGTCGGCGCCGCGAAATTCACCTATGCGGTCTGACGTTTTGCAGCCCAGAAAACTGTAGTGGGTGGCGATGGCGCATTCGTAGACGATGTCGCTGTCGTCGCGGCAGTACTCTGTGCAAGACACGGCGACCATGCCCTGGTCTCGATGGTCGAGCAGGTAGCGCAGCAAGCCGTAAACCCAGCGCTCACCGATCGGGTAAGCGTCCTGCACCATGAACAGCAAATGGTCGCCACTGGCCGCCTCGGCCCCCAGGTTGCGGGCTCCGCTGTGGCTGAATTCAGCGGGCGGAATTTCCACCACGACAGCACCAGCAGCGCGCGCCAGGGCCACCGTACTATCGGTCGAGCCGGAATCGACAATCACGATCTCGATACCGCGAACCCAGGTTTGCGTCTTCAACTTGCGCATCAGAAAAGCGAATTCGGGGCCGGCATTCAGGGTTGGGATGACCACCGAGACGAGGGCCTCGATCGCAGCGGGCGCAGGGTCGGCGGGCAGCAATTCGGGATGCAGGCGAGGCGCCACCCCTACTGCCGTCTGCGGCAACACAACATCATTCAGGCCCATGGCCGAGCGCCCATACAAGGCCGCTGCGCGCTGCGGCGCCAGCCGCAAATAGTGCGGTAGGCGGGCAAGAACACCGAGCGCACCACGCCGGCGCCATTGCTGGTGCAACTGGCGAGCGAACGCCGCCGCCACATAGCGTGGGCGCGGTGGTAGCAGCAAGCGAAGCAGCCAGCGCAGAAGCGTCAACGCAAAATCTCCTGCACCGCACTGCTGAACACAAGCGCGCTGCAGTCGCGCTCAACGGCCGTGAGCAGCGCCGCCCGTAGCGACGCCCAGCAAGGCGCGTCGCCGTGCAGGCGCAAGCAGGCCGCGGCGAAGTCTTGCGCCTCGTTGCCGATCAATAGTTCCTGTGTCGCCCAGCCAAGCTGCTGGGCAATCAAAGGTGTGACGACCATCGGCAGGCCATGCGCTGCGGCCTCATGCACCTTGTGCGCAATACCGGCGGCAAAACGCGTCGGCACAACAAAGACCCGCGCGGCATCGAAAAACGGTGCCAGCTCAGCCACGCGGCCATGGATGCGGATCGACTCCGACGCCAAGGCGAGCACCGCCGGCGATTCGCAAACACCCACGAGGTCTAGCCGCGCGTCCGGACCCATGACCTTTTGGATGAGCGGCCAGACTTCGCGAGCAAACCACAGGATGCTGTCGCCGTTGGGGCAATCGTCGAGCGCGATGGCGCCGACGAAGAGAAAGCCGTCACGCTGGGCAAAGCCCGAGCGCGATGGGCTGAGGGCCAAAGCATGGCCCAGGGTCACGACATCATCGCAGCCGGCGGCCCTGTAATGCTGGGCTTCGTCGTCGGACACCGCCACGATGCGGTCGGCCCGGCGCGACAGTGCGAGTTCTTTGTCGATCAGCGCCTGAGCCTGCTGCGGCGGCAATGCACGGCCCATGACCTTGGCTTTTTCGATGTCGCGCAGCGAGAACATCGCTTCGGCGTCATAGACCAGCTTGGCGCCCGCGAACCATTGTGGGCACAGCTGGCGATGCGACTGCACGAACTCCCAGTTGTGCGGGCGGCTGATCAGCATCAAATCATACAAACCGGCGCGCTGGGCCAGGAAGGCCGGGAGGCCAGCCAGGCCTTCGTGCAGCATGACTTCGGTGCGCGGGTCGAGTGCGGCGGCCACATCCTCAGCCGACGCGTCGGCAAACTGCAGTGGGTAGTAGCAAAGTTGGTGGCCCGCGCTGGCGATCGCTTTGGCGAGCATCGCCGCGCGCGGATAGCCTCGGCCCAGTGCCGGCAGCGGCACGCGGTCATCGATGATCAAGACCCGGCGTTTGCCGGGCGGCAGGATTTGCCGCGCAGCCAGCACCGCACCGGCGCTGGCTTCGGGGCGTGATCGCAGGTAGCTCTCATGCCGAGCAACGAAACGATCGCGGTTGCGCTGCTGCAGCGCCAGCGCCTGGCCAGAGCCGATGTCACTCGCAAACTCGAAGTGTTTGACGCGCACTTTTGGGTCGTACACAACGCGATGGCCGTGCTCCCACAAACTAACGCAGAAGTCTGTCTCTTCGTAGTAGGCCGGTGCGAAGACTTCATCGAAGCGGCCGAGCTCTTCGAACAACTCGCGGCGCAACATCAAGAAGGCGCCTGAACAGTAGTCGACATCACGCACAAACTGATAAGCCGACGCTTCGGGCATATCACCCCGCCCATAGCCTTGGCAACTGCCGTCGCGCCAGATGACGCTGCCGGCTTCTTGCAAGCGGCCGTCCCAGAGCAGGATCGGACCTCCGACAGCGCCCGCTGAAGGCTCAGCGTCAAGGCGTGCCACGGCGTTAGCCAGCGTGTTGGGCTCCACCACCGCGTCGTTGTTGAGCAGCAGCATGAACTCGCCACGGGCGTGGTTAGCCGAAAGGTTGACGGCACGCAGAAAGCCTAAGTTGCTGTCCTGGCGCAAGACTCGCGCACCAGTGATGCGATTGAGCAACTGCGCCGTGCGATCACTCGATGCGTTGTCGACGATGATGGTTTCGAATTCGACGCCAACGCTGGCGGCCAGCGCTTGCAGGCACAACAGGGTCAACCCAGCCTGGTTGTACAAGACCACCACCACCGAGACTTTGGGGGCGCCGCCGCCATGGCGCAGTTGAAGGGTCTGTGCGCCTGCCAAAAAGGCGCTCAGTTCGGCCTCGGCCAACGCGCGAACTTGTTCTTTGTCGAAGCCCGATGGCGGTGCTGATGAGGTCGATCTCGTCGTCGCCAACGTCGCCACCACCGCTGCCTGGGGAGCCACCCAACGCATCACCGTCGAAGCCCAAGGCCCTTGAGTTGACAGCCAAACCTTGCCGCGCATCTTGAGCGACGGCGACAGCGGCAGCGCGCGCGCCAGCCGCCGTGCCACAGCGCGCAACCTGGGGCCACTGACATACGCACGAACGTCACGCAGCGGCGCCGTGATGCGCCATGACAGCGAAGCAATGACCTGCCGGTGGCTTTGGTCGAGCCGCTGGTATTGGGCCTGCGCCACTGCGAGCTGGCCATGCAGCGCCACCTGTGCTTGCTCGTGTGCCGCAACTTTCGCAGCGTGGTCGGCCTGCGCCGCTGCGAGCTGGCCATGCAGTGCTACTTGCACTTGCTCGTGGGCTGCAATGTGCGCAGCGTGGTCGGCCTGCAACTGCACCTGAACACGTTCGAGTTCGCCGACGACCGCAGCCAGGTTGGCGTGGTGCTGGCCCGCCTCCTTGAGCGCCACGTCGCGAGCCTGCACTTCGGCGTGCAGGTTGTTCTGCACTGCTTGTGCATGCGAGCGCAGAACCGCCAGGGCCTGTTGGCCTTCGGCATGCAATTGCTGCATCGCCTCCTGACTCGATCGGAGCTGCTCGGTTTGTGCGGCCAAACCTGCGCGGTGCAACTCAGCCGTGGTCGCCAAACGGTCGAGCTCGGCGCTGTCCAGGCGGGGCAACCACTTCGCATAAAACCGCGCCCGCCCTTCGCGTACGACCTGACGCGAGGCCTGAGCCGAGAGCCCCGAATCACCGATCAGGCGGTAGGTTGCCGACACGCCTGGCAAATGGACAAAGCGACCTGCCAGCGACAACTGCCGCCAGAAATCCCAATCCTCGTAGACCGGCATGCTCTCGTCGAAACGTGCGCCGGCGGCGATGACCGCATCGCGCCGGAACATCACGGCGTGGATGGGTAGAAAGTTGGCCAGCAATAACCGGGCGCTGTCAAACGGTTCATCGAGAACCCCCGCCGCTTGGCCATCGGGGCCGATCATGCGCACACCGGTATAGGCGGCCACAGCATCCGGCTCGGATCGCAACGCAGTTCTGAGGCGGGCGATGTGGTCAGCGTCGATCAAGTCGTCATCGTCGAGGAAGAGCAGGTACTGTCCAGTCGCATGGTCCAACGCCCAGTTGGCAGCTTGCGGTCGCGATAGCGGGCGACCGTCCTGGTTGCTCAAGCGCCAGCGCAGAACCTTGTTAGACAGCTCGGGTTCGGCATGATGTTTCCCCGCCGCGTTGATCAGTAGCACTTCCAGGTCTGGGCAGGCCTGTGCCGCCAACGCCTCCAAGGCCGGCGTCAGGCTGGCGCGTTGCATGCTGCGAACAAGGATGCTGACCAGGCACTGGGTCGTGTCGTGCGGTAACAATTCGGCTGCGCCTTGGTTTTCAGTGGTCATGACTGCTGGAGTCTAGGAAGAAGGAAACGGCGCGTGCAGGCGCTTTTTACAGGCGCTGACGCAAGGCCCTGGCCAAGCCAGCCAAGACGCCATCCACACCCCCGGCCAAGTCGCTTGTGGGAACAAACCAATAGCCCTCGGCGTGCGTCACCGGCGGCCCCAGTGTGTAGGAACGTTGCCGGTTCAGTCCCTCCACCTGCGCCGCGTAGTTTTGTCCGGCCAATTGCGAAGCAAAACACTGCATGGCGCGGGCTTTGCTGAGGTGCACTGATGTGATGTCGATGAAGGCATTGGGCATCAAGGTTTGGCCCACTTCGTAGAAGACCAACTGCGCTTGTGGCCGGTGATGGTGGATGGCGGGCATGGCCAGAACGGCAGCGCGGCACAAGGCGCGGTGGTCGGGGTGCACTTCGAACGGTGAAGGTGCCAACACGCAGTGCGAGTTGCTTTCAAGCGCCACATTGGCGATGCGCGCACTGAGAGCGGCGTTGGGCAGCAAACCGCGATCAGGCTCACGCCAAAAGCGCAAGAGGTAAGGCGTGGTCGGGTTGGCGGACGTTGGCGGTGCTGGGTTATGTGTTGGGTTCGATGCTGAGTTAGGTGCCGGGCTATGCGTCGAGTGCTGTGCCAGCACCAGCGCAGCGGCGCGGCTCTCCGCTTCGCGTTGATGTGCGTCGCCACCTCGTCCGCCATCGGTCGCCACCACCACGTGGCACGGCAGGCGCTGCTGCATGGCCAGCGCAAGCAAACCACCGCAGCCAAAAACTTCATCGTCAGGGTGTGGGGCCAACACCAGTAACGATTGAAGTGACGCGACTGGCAACGCGCTGTAGGGCACCAGTTCGTGCTCTTGGCTTACTGGCCAGTGTGCGGCCTTGTCAACGGTGGTCATACGCAAAAAATGGTGATCAGGAGGATGAGAGCAAGTAGGGACAGACAAGCCGCAAGTGTCGTGGCTGATGCTGTGCTTCAAGTGAGGTTCAGGTGAAGTCGGCGTCGCCGGCCATCAAGAACCAGCGATCAACTTGCGCCTGAACCCCCGGGCCGGGGGTGTGCACGATGGTCGGCAAAGTGATCTGGGGGTCGAACGGAGTGGCGGGCACACCACTGGCACAAGACAAGTTGTGGGCGTGCGACTGCGTTACCCAGGTTTGAAGCTGGGGCAGATTTTCTGCTGCGGCCCACACCCTTGCGGCGTAAACCGCGCTGGCAAAAGCTCGTTTTGGACCCACGATGTCCAGCAGTTGGGCGTGGCTGGCGTGTTTGCGCAGGACCAGCAAGGCCACGGGCCTGCGCCACCAGCGGCTGCGCAACAACAGCAATTGATAGGGGTGTTGCGGATCTTGCGGATCTTGCGGATCTTGCGGGTGTTGCGGGTGTCGCAAGTAGCGTTGCGTGATCCAGGCGGCGTCGCGCACGCCAATGATGCTGGTGTCAAACGTTGGTCGCATGGCCTGCCACAAGTTTTGCACCGCGCAAGCAGCTTGTGCCGACAGTGCCGGTCCCGCTGCTGTGGCGCATGTCTCCAACATTTCTCGGTGCAGATGCCGCGCGGCCCGCGGCGCTGTGTCATGCGGCCCCACGCTGGGCCAGCTCAGTTGCACAAACTTGTCAACTTGTCCGTACAAGCCCAGATGCACCGCCACCTGGTGATGGCGCTCACTGGGGAAGCCAAAGGCCACCAGATGCGGCCGGCCATGACCCACCTGGGCGTCCAAAAACGCCGCAGCCACCTGGTACAGCGGGCCCTTGCGCACCAGGGCACGGTTGGCCGAAGCTTGCACCATCACGTCACACACCTGGCACGCAGTTTGTGGCGTGCCCATGTAGGCAATGGGCCGTTTCAAGCCGCCATAGTGCGCCACCATCTGGCCGTCGCGCATCAAGCCCACACCGTGGCCGCGGCCCTGGTCATATTTCCAGGCCCAGTGCTGCGCCGTCATGAGGTGACCAAACACGCTTGCAAACAAATCGCGCATGTCCTGGCTGTTGCTCGCGTTGACCGCCACCAAGTGCTCATGCGACGGCGTGCTGATGGCTGCTGCGCTGCTCGCCACGTTCACGCTGCACTCTCTTGCTTCCACGCATGTGGCATGGCAACAATGCCTTGGTGCACGTCGTGCTGCGACACATCAAACGCCACGATGTGTTCTGCGCCTGAATAGATGTTGATGCCGCGCTCGCACAGCACGTAAGCCGACACCGTGTAGCGGCCTTTGAACAGCGGCAACTGTGGCCAGCTCACCTGGGCTTGCAGCTCACCTGCTGGCCCCCTAGTGAGCGTCACCCCATCAAGCCAAGTGCCGGTGCTCGACACCACACGGCCGTCACCGGCATGAATCACAAAAGCCAAGGTCGGGCAAGGGATGTGCGGGTCGGTGCGTGCTGTCACGGCAATCGTCAAGCTGTCTTGGCCGCTGCGCCAGGCGCCTTCAGGGCCCTGGCCTGACAAGCCAACATCCAGCAGCGTGGCGGCTGCAGTGTCCACACGCGCAGCAGGTGTGGCCGGATCGTCTTGCTGTGCTGTCCCGCCACCGTGCTCACCGGCGCGGGCCAGCCATTCGGAATACTCCACAACAGCTTGGTGCGCTGCGCCATCGAACATCACGCGCCCATCGTGCAGCCAAATGGCGCGCGTGCACAGCGACTCCATCTGGAACAGTGAGTGTGAGCAAAACAAGACCGTGGCGCCGCGTTCTTTCAAAGCCATGATGCGTTCGAAAGACTTGCGCGCAAAAACGCCGTCACCCACCGACAAGGCCTCGTCGATGATGAGGATGTCGGGCTCCACGCTGGTGGCCATGGAAAACGCCAGACGAACAAACATGCCGCTGGAATAGCTGCGCACGGGCTGGTCGATGTAGCTGCCAATGCCAGCAAAGTCGACGATGCTGGGCAAGCGCTGCTCCACCTGCGCCGCCGTCAAACCCAGCAGTGGGCCGTTCAAGCGCACATTCTCGCGGCCCGTCAACTCGGGGTTGAAACCCGCTCCCAGTTCGAGCAGTGCCGCAATGCGGCCATGCACCACACGCTGGCCCGCACTGGGTTGCAGCACACCGCAGATGACTTGCAGCAAGGTTGACTTGCCCGCGCCGTTGCGCCCGATGATGCCCACGG
>JAYVRO010000522.1:0-11160 GCA_043776165.1 Rubrivivax sp.
GGCGGCAGACTCTTCGCCAATACCGAGCGTGCCGAGCTGAATTTTCAAGGCTCTATCTACGGTTTGCAGAAAGGCGCACCGGTGGTGTTTCGTGGGGTGCGAATCGGCAGTGTGGTGAACATCGGCGTGGTGCACGACGAGCGCAACGGCAGTTTTACAGCCCCGGTGCTGATCGAGATCGACAGGCACATGTTCCGCCTGCAGAACCAGGCCAACGTTTCAGATGACAAGGTTTTGACGATTTCCGCATTGGTGCAAAAAGGCCTGCGCGCGCAGTTGCTCACGCAGAGTTTGTTGACCGGACAGCTTTACGTCGACCTGGACATCGTGCCAAAAATGGCCAAGGCGACAACGGCAGCGGCAACGGCTTCCGGGCTCACAGAAATCCCCACCGCCGCCGCGCGCCAAGGTTGGCAAGCGCAACTCGAAGGCATGAACTTGCCGCAACTCGGGCAAGATCTGGGCGCCATTGCCAGTTCGGCGCGGCAGATGGTGAGCAGCCCCGAGCTCAAGAAGTCGCTCACCGAACTGGGCCAGGCCACGACGGTACTTGTGCGATTGATGGAAACGCTTGACAAGCGCCTGCCTGCCATGGCCGACAGCGGTTTGGCCACACTGCAATCGGCCAGAGCAGCCGCTGGCAGCGTGCAAGCAGCCGTCGACCGCGTGG
This sequence comes from Rubrivivax sp., assembly GCA_043776165.1. GTDB lineage: Bacteria > Pseudomonadota > Gammaproteobacteria > Burkholderiales > Burkholderiaceae_C > Rubrivivax. Next base: position 671 of record JAYVRO010000522.1, read on the forward strand.
CCGGCAGCGTTGACAACGCGGCCACCCGGGTGGGCGGCGCTGCTGCGCGCGCCGACACGCTGTTGCAAGCCGATTCACCTCTTCAGCAAAGCCTGCAACAAGCCGCGGCCGAGGTGGGCCGCAGCGCGGCCGCCTTGCGCCAAGCCACTGGCGATGACTCCGAAGTGATGCGCAACGTGGATGGCACGCTGCAAGAAATGCGCCGCGCTGCACGCGCCGTGCGCAACCTGGCCGATTTGCTGGAACGCCAACCTGAAGCCCTGGTACGGGGACGCACGGAGTCGCCTTGATGAAGTTAGCCAATGCCCCCCACCGTCGCTTCTGGCTGGGCAGCCTGTGCCTTGTCACGGCTGCGGCCTTGATGGCTTGTGCCACCAGTGCGCCGCCGCAACTTCTGCACTTGCGCACGAGCTTGCCCATCGCGGCAGGCAGCGGTGGGCCCAGCGCAACCGCCTCGGCGACAAACTGGCAGCTCGTCACCCCTGTGCGGCTGCCTGACTATCTCGACCGTGATGCCCTGCTTGTGCCGCAAGGCCAGGCCGGGTTGCAAACCATCCCCGGCTACCGCTGGGCCGAGCCGCTGCGCGAGAGCGTGCCGCGCGTGCTGCGCCAAGACTTGGCATCGCTCTTGGGTGAAGACCGGGTCTGGACCAGCCCCGTGCCCGACAGCGTGGCCATCGACCAACAACTGCGCATTGAATTGCTGGCCTTCGAGTCCAACGCGCAGCGCACGGCCGTCGTCTTGCAGGCGCGCTGGATCGTCTCGAAAAAAGGTAGCGCCAGTGTGGGCCGTTCACACAGCGCCACCGTCACGGTGCCCAGTAGCGGTGCGGATGCCGACAGCTTGGTCGCTGCACATCGCCAAGCGCTGTGGTTGTTGGCGCAGCGCATCGTGGCGCCTTGATGGTCAGCTTGGTGGGATTTTTTCGGACTGACAAGCAGCGGCGGCGCTAAACCGCGTGCAATTTCTGGATGTTCTCCGCCGCAGCCATCGTGGCCCTGTAGCCCGCATCCATGGCGCGCTGTCGGAACTCACGTGACAGGTTGACCCAGTAACCAAAATCGGGTCGCAGTAGCACGTCCGCCAAAGCCGCGTCGGGCTGCGTGAGCGCCCGTTTACGCAGGTCACCAGCACGGTAGCTGGCAGCGCCTGCCGGGGCTTTGTCCTCAAAGGCCGACACGTCAACGGCCAGCACCTTGGTTGCGCCCAACGCGCGTGCCACGCGCACCGGCAAGGGCAGGTGCAGGTCAGCATCCACATGGCGCTGGCCACGAATGCGCACGGGCGTGAACTGGCCTTCGATGGCGCAAGACGCTTGCACCGCCAGGCCAACGTCACCTTGGTTGAAGGTCACTGTTGCGCCATCGGCGACACGGTGTGCCACGCACACAACCGGCAGCTTCAATCTTTGCAGCAGTGGCACGCGGCCGAGCTCGGGTGAATGCTCAAACACCTGGTCGCGCACAAACTGCGCGATGCCCGTGCCCGCTAACATTTCACCTTGGGTGATGTTCAGCCGCGCAAATTGCCAGGGCTGCGCGCGCAGCGCCAGCGTCTGCATGTCGGCCGCCGACATGCCCGAGCCGGCCAGCACGGCCACGAGCGCGCCGATGGACGCGCCAACAATCACATCGGGACGCACCTGCATTTCCGCCAGGGCCAGCAGCACACCCACATGGGCAAAACCGCGCGGTCCGCCCGAGCCCAGCACCCAGGCGGTGCGCGGCACACGCGCCAATGGCGCCATGCTGGGCGCGTTGACGCCGCGGTGGTCGTGATCAGCATCTATGCTGCACCCTCCCAACCACAGCGCTGCGGTTGTGGCGGCGCTCACGCTCAAGGCAGCGCGCCGTGCCTTGTTGGGATGGTTCAATGTCGAAGGAGGCTCTATGCGCACACTTTGGATTCTGTTCTCGCTGTGTCTGGCGATCTTGGCCACAGGTTGCGGCACACGTTACGCCACGGTGCCCAACGCGCAAGGCGCGCCCGTCATGCTGCTGGGCCACGACCCGGTGGCCTACTTCACCCAAGGCAAACCGCAGCGTGGTCTGCCAGAACATCAACTGAGCTTGCCCGACCGCACGTACTACTTCACCAGCGCCGAACACAAAGCGCTGTTCCAAGCCGACCCCGGCCGTTACGAGCCGCAATACGGTGGCTTTTGCGCCAGCGGTGCGGCGTTTGCCGTCAAGCTGGGCAGCGACCCGTCGGCGTGGCAAATCTACGAGGGGCGCCTGTTCATTTTTGGCGACGTATTGGGGCAGACCGCCTGGCAACTCGACCCGGCCTGGAACGTGGCCCACGCCGACGAACTCTGGCCCGGCATTCGCCACCGTGGTTGGCGCTACCAGTCACTGCGAGCTTACGCTTTTAAAGTTCCACATTACTTGACCGGGCGGCAGATTGTCGAGCAGTGGCAGGCCAAGAACCCGGGCAAAACCTGGCCTTCGTATGACCCGGGCGGCATGCTCAGCAACCTGTTCTTCAAGTCACCGGGTTGGCGTGCGGCTGAAGGCTTTGGGCAGCCTGCTTTGGGGTATGCGCCGTAGGCGATGAAGTCGATCGCAGCGCGGGGTTTACCTCGCAACCATGCCTGGATGTGATCAGCCGCCTAACAATTGCGCTCTGCTCGAGCGGCAAACACAGATTCGAGCAACTCAGCGTTGGCCCAGTTGTACGAGCAGGAAATCAATCAGCACGCGCACCCGCAAGGGCATGTGCCAATTCGATGGGTACAACACCGAGAAGGGCCGCGATGCGCCGCCGAACGACTGCAGCACCTCCTTCAATGTTCCCCGCAAAAGGCCCTGCTCAACGATGAATCGATAGGTCTGCAGCAGGCCGGCGCCCGTTCGCGCCAAGGTCACCGTGCCGAGAATGTCGTCAGAACGGCACAGACTGCCTTGTGTCGCATGGTCGAAGTCGCCTGACGGGCCTCGCAGCAGCCACGGCATCCGCTGACCGCTGCTGGGCAACGGGCACTGAATGCACTCGTGCCTCTGCAGAGCCTCCAACGTTGACGGTTTGCCATGCCCTCGCAGGTACTCTGGCGTTGCGACCACCACCAATTCCGCATCCTCTAGGGGCCATCGGGTTCGACGGCGAGTTGGCGGTCAGCGTGTCGCCGCTCTCAACACCGCGCAATGGGGAAGAAATAACCAACACCGTTTCGGTGTACTTCGTATCGAAATACACTGAACACCGGTTTGTCAGAACGAGCGTTATCTTCATGTCTGTTCACCTGCACGCTCACCAGGCAGCGACCATGACCATCAGCATCGAAGAGCGGACTTTCTTCGTCGCGGTGGGCGAGCGCATCGCCGCCTTGCGCCGCCGGACGAATTGTTCGGCTCCGAGGTCAAGGCCGCGTGCGGTAAGCAAGAGGAACCCGAAGGAGTCGATGCCATGAACGCACCCGATCAGGTCTTGTTCGACAAGATCAAGCAGCTTCCCCCGCAGCGTATGGCCGAGGTCGAAGACTTCGTCGACTTCCTGCGCGCCCGCGAGGATGAGAACCGGCTCACGCACGCTGCGGCCACGGCCAGCGAGGCCAGCTTCGCCCAGGTCTGGGACAACGACGACGATGCGGCTTACGACCGCATGTGAGCAGCGATGGCCACGACCTCAAGGTTCAGTTTCGGCGACGTGGTGCTTGTGCCGTTTCCGTTCACCGATCAGTCGGGCACCAAGAAGCGGCCGGCTGTCGTCGTCTCAAGCCACAGCTACAACGCCAGCCGGCGCGACATCGTGATCATGGCCATCACGAGCCAGGTGCGACCGCCGCTGGGCTCCGGCGAGGCGATGGTCAGCGACTGGCAGGGCGCCGGGCTCATCAAAGCGTCGGTGCTTAAGCCTGTGTTCACAACCATCGAGCAAAGGCTCGTTGTCCGCACGATGGGCAAGCTCTCGGCGGCCGACATCAAGACGCTGCGCGAGGTCGTCGCGAACGTGGTCGGGTGAGTTTCGCAGTCGGGAAATAGGCAAGACCGGACCTCAATCCCCTTCGACGGCGCGCGGATCATTCGCCAACACGGCGCCAACAAGCCGTTTCCGATGTCGCTGAACTTTAGTGAGCTGCCGCCCTCCTTCCGCTCCCCCCGAGGCTTCAACCAGGCGCTGCAAGCTACTTCAAGCCTTGGCCCGTTGATCAAGTTGACGCAAAGGACGACGCAATGAATGCAACTGTTGACCAGGGCTTGATTTTGAAGATCAAGACGCTGTCGCCGCAGCAGGTGGCCGAGGTCGAAGACTTCGTGGAGTTCCTGGCGGCCAAGAGCAAGAGGCGCGCGGCGTTTGATCGGCTGCTGGCCGTCGCCCCGGCGCTCGAAGCCGCAGGCGTGGAGCCGATGATCGAGGACGCGGTCGCCGCGGAAGTGAAGGCCGCACGCGCCGAGCGGCGGGCATGTCAGTAAGGCGGTCAGTAAGCCGACCGGCCAGCAGACCAGCGAGCGGGCAGGCCTTGCAGATCATCGGCTCCGCTTGATGTGATGAGGCCCGCGGCGACCTCGGCGTCGTACTCCGTGGTGCCGGTATGAACGCCCAATCCGACGTGCAAAGTGCTAGATTTATCCATGGCCCGTCTCTCCTTGCAAGTTGACAATGACTATATCTACCATCGGTCAAGTGCACTGTTGTAGCTCGGCACGCCCCAGCGTGCAATCTACGTTGATGCTTGAGGACGGGCTGCCTTAACTCGCTAAGCCATCTTGTCTAGGCGTCCGAAGGCGTCCGACACTATTCACCGGAGGAAAGGAGATGGGTCGCGATGTCATGCCGAAGCAATCGCCCGAACTGTCGTCGCTACGGCGCAGGTTCAGCCGTGCGCTACTGGGCCTCCTCATCACCGCTCCAGGCGTTGTAGTTGCGCAAGGCTCGACCGCAGTCCGTCGTATCGGCCTACTCGGCGTTGGCGTGACTTCCACGCCCGCGGCGATGGCGAGGCCACTGGGACTGCTGCGGGAGCTTGGGTGGATTGAAGGCCAGAACTTGCACGTCGAGCGCCGCTACGCCAGCTCGATCGAGGCGCTTGGGCCTCTTGCCGAAGAGTTGGTGCGCGCGAAGGTCGAGGTCATCCTGGCGAATGGCCCGAACCCGACACGCGCGGCGATGGGTGCGACTACTACGATTCCGATCGTTTTTTTGGTCGCGAGTGATGCGGTTGTGAGCGGACTGATAGCGAGCCTTGCACGGCCCGGCGGGAACGTCACAGGGTTTTCGGTCCAATCGCCTGAGGTCACTGCAAAGCTCCTGTCGCTACTCAAGGAGCTGCTTCCGACGCTTCAGGCCGTCGGCATGCTCGAAACGTCTGGGAATCCACAATTCCGCCTCCTCCGTAGCGGGTTCGAGCAGTCGTGTCACGCACTCGGCATCAAGCCAGTTTTCGTCGAGATCTCGGCAGCAAGCGAAATCGAGGCAGCCGTTGCACAGCTGGCGCGTCAGCGTGCGCAAGCACTCATGTTGTTCTTGGATAGTTTCGCCATTACAAACGCGACTGAAATCATCGCTGAGGCGATGAAGCGAGGCCTGCCAACAATAGTCACGCAGTCCGCCTTGGTACAGAAAGCTGGGGCTCTTGCTTCCTATGCCTCGGTGCCCGAAGAGGCGAGCCGACGAGCCGCCTACTACACAGACCGCATTCTCCGCGGCGCAAAGCCCGCTGATCTTCCGGTTGAACAACCCATGCAATTCGAGTTCGTGTTAAACCTCAAAACCGCGCGGACGCTGGGGCTGGTTGTGCCGCCGGCGCTGTTGCTTCGCGCTGACGAGGTAGTCAAGTGAACCAGGCGCCTCACCGCCAGGATGATCACCTCCTCGCCCCCGAGCCTGAAAGCACTGTTTGCGAGAAGATGAGGGGTGGCACACGGGGCAAGTGAGGACGCGATTCGAATGATGGCTCGACGGTGCCGACAGAAGGCTCGATCGAGCAAACCAGCCGCGAGCTCAGCGGCTCGCAGACCAACGGATCGCCCCCCCCCCGCTCAGCCCTTCTTCGCCTTCGCAGCCGCCACATCACGCGCCAGCTCTTCACCGTTGCGGTAGTGCGGCACGCGGTTGATCAAACGCCAGGTGCGTTGGATGAAACTGTTTGAGCCCGCGACTTCTTCTTTCCAGTACTTGTCGGCCAGGGCGATGTTGCGTGGCACGTCGATGTCAAAACCGTCTCTAGAGCCCTGCCCGCCGAAGATAAAAAGGCGACCGTTCACCATGCGCCAGCTGTCAGCGTCACCACCCCAAGGGATGCCGTAGACGATGCCATTGGCGCAAAAGCCACCGTATTCAGGTTGGTACTTTTTCGGGTTGGCGTCGAACAAGGCTTTGTGCTCGGCACTGGCAAAACGGAAGGTGATGCCTTCGTACACGCTGCTGAATTGCGCTTGCCCCAGCGCATGTTTGTTCTGCGTGAAGTAGGCCACCACGTCGTGGCCTTTGAGCATCAGCTTGGCGTCGCCTTCAGGCACGGCGTTGAAAGGCTTGAGCGGGCTGGGTGGGTTTTGCGCCAGCATGGCCGAGCAGCCACCGAGGGCGCCGCCCACGATAACCATTGAGATGAGCAAGCGCAGCCAGCGCAGGTAAGTGGCTGATGTCGAAAGAGGCTGTGAGGTCATGGCAAGGCTCCGGTGGGTGAAAGTTGTGCGCTGCTGGGCAGTAGCAGCCCCGCCGACGCCAGTTGATCGGTGTAGGGCGCCGTCCAACCCAGCATGGCGCTGGCTTGCAATGCGCGTTCACGCAGGTGCTGCTCGTCGCGCCCGCCGAGGTGAACGATGCCATGGCGCCAGCTGCCCAGCCACTTGTAGTCGCGCGCCAGTTCGCGACCTTGGCGCGGGTAGGCAAACAGCAGGGCGTCGGGGTAAGTGTGCGCGAACTGAGCCTCTTGTTGCGGGCTGGGCAGGTTGGGCACGGCCTGGCCGGGGAACGTTCTGTACACCAGGCTCGCTGCCGCGCCCGCCGTGGGTGCTTTGCGCGCAACCTGGGCCGGGTCTTCGCCGAGCGCCAGGGCCAGCGACAAAGCGTGCACATCCAGCCCCAGCACCCTTTGGTAAAGGTCTGAAAACTGTGACGCCAAGCGGGGGTTGAACTCGATCACGGCCAGTCGCCCCGAGGTGTCGTCATAGAAAAATTCCATGTTGAAGCAGCCGTGCGTGAAACCGATGGCACGCAAAAAACGGCTGGCCACATCCAACGCGCGGGCTTGAATGTCAGCGCCCAAACGGCTGGGGAACTGCCATCGCATGAAAGCCTGCGAGCCCGGGTACATCACTGCGTCCACCACGCCGATGGCGCGGGCCTCGCCTTTGAAGACAACACCGTCCAGATTGAATTGCGGCGTGTTTTTGGGCAGCGGCTCTTCAAGCAGCATGCGGTGCGCCGTGCCCGCGCTGGGCATGCGCTCTTGCAGCACACGCTCAAAGGGCTCCACCAAACGGCGGATGACCCACAGTTCCCGTCGCCCGAAGCGCGTGTGGGCATGCAATTCGGTGTGGTTGGCGACTTCACGCGCCAACACCGAGAACGCAGCCTTCACGGGTTTGACAAAAGCGGGGTAGTGGATGTCCGCAGGGATGGCGCCACCGTACTCGGACAACAGCGGCGCAAAGGCCAGGTTGGCCTCGGGTGCCACCGTTTGCAAGACCTGGCGTGCGACCAACTTGTGCTGAGCCGCCAACACGGCCAGCACCGGCGTGCCAGGCAGGCCCAGTTCTTCTGCCACCAGGGCAGCTGCCAAGGCGCCAAATTGTTCATGGTGCGATACGACACCGGCCCACCCTCGACGCTTGCCGCGCTGGGCTTGCTTGTGGGCAAATCTTCGCATGTCAAACGTTAGCAAATGGGCATTGCTGGGGAAACTGAAGAGATCGAACCCGGCTTCGTCAAATTCAAATTGCGCTGCCGATTGGGCAAAACCCAGCGCGTCCCAGTCGTAATTGAAAAGCAGGCCAACGCGCTTCATGGGGCACGCTTTCTGCGCACAAAAAACCAGCGTGCTAGCCACGGCAACAACGCGATAAAGAGCAAGGCCGCTACCAAAGGCGCCGACCACAACGATCCGCCCGCGCCCCAGCGCGACAACTCGGCGCCCACTTGCACATAGGCAGCGCTGCCCAGCAGCATGCCGACCACACTGACGGAAAAAAACGTGCGCAAACGCATGCTCGTCAGGCCCATCAAGGGGTTGAGCAAGGCATAGGGCACCAGCGGCACAAGGCGCAAGCTGAAGAGATACCGCGCACCGTCACGCTGCACCCCTTGTTCGATGGCAGCCATGCGCGCGGCAAAGCGACGTTGCACGAGCTCGCGCAAGAAGTGCCGCGCCGCCAAGAAGGCGATGCTCGCGCCCACCGACGAGGCCACCGCCACCATGCCGGTGCCACCAATGCGACCAAAACACATGCCAGCAGCCAATGCGAGCACGCCACAGCCCGGCAGGGCCAAGGCCGAGAGTGCCGTGAAAAGTGCAAAAAAACCAATGGCAAAACTGAACGGCGATGCCGCCTGCCAAGCCAACACGGCGTGTTGCTGCGCGCGCAGCCACTCGGGGTTGGTCAGGACGTCCCAAAGACCTTGCATCAGCGTGTCATCCAACGGCGGCTGGCGTAGCTCAGGGCGTCAACCAAGGCCACCAACACGAGCATGGCGGCCAATATGGTGGCGGTTTTGTTCATGTGAAAGAGACCCATGTGGAATGCCAGCAGTTGACCCAAGCCCCCTGCGCCCACCACGCCCAAAACGGCGGCGGCGCGGATGTTGTTTTCCCAGCGGTACAAGGTGTAGCTCATGAGTTGCGGCAACACTTGCGGCAAGGTGGCATAGATGAACACGCGGACGGGCCCGACACCCTGTGTACGCAGCGCGTCGGCCGGTCCTTTCTCGGTGTTTTCCACAGCCTCGGCAAAAAGGCGGCCAAGCACGCCGCTGGTGTGCAGCGCCAGTGCCAGCGTGCCTGCAAAGGGCCCAAGGCCCGCTGAGATGAGCAAGAGCGCAGCCCACACCAGTTCGGGGATGGAGCGCAACGCGTTGAGCAGCAAGCGCGTGGCGGCGCGCGCGCGCGCCGCGTCCCCCGGATGGGTGCGGCTGGCGGGCAGGGCCAATAAGAGCCCTGCGACGGCGGCCAGCAATGTGCCCAGTGCCGACATGGCCAAGGTTTCTACCGAACCCCACAACACTTTGCGCAAGAAGGGTGTGCTGACATCAGGCGGGAAAAACTCGGCCACGAAACGCGCCATGCTGCGCGCTGCGTCCAGCGACAAAAATTGCGCCCATTGCAGGTCGAGCGACCAAAAACTCACCCCAACCAAGACGAGCAGACCCGCGACAAACCAGCACGAGCGGCAGCGCGCATCAAACAGCGGCGGCGGCAGTCTGTAGGGTGAGTTGGCGGCGGTTTGGCTCATCGGCTCATGTCCACTGTTAACCCATCACCTTGCGCAGCCACGCGCTGACATGGTCGGCCAGTGCCACCAGCCCCATGAAGACCAGCAGCATGGTGGCCACTTCACCGCCGTTGAACATCTTGGTGGAGTTGTCGAGCTGCTGGCCCAGGCCACCAGCGCCCACAAAGCCCAGCACGACGGACGAGCGGATGGCGCATTCCCAGCGGTACACGGTATAGCTCGTGAGCTCGGCGGCGTTTTGCGGCAGCACGCCGTACAAAAACGCTTGCAGACGGCCTGCACCGTTGCGCAACAGGTTTTGCGCGGCATGGGTTTCACTGCTTTCCAAAATCTCACCGTAGACCTTGCCCAGCATGCCGCCGTAGGTCAGCGCAATGGCCAACACACCGGCCGTTGGGCCCAGGCCCACTACGCGCACAAAGACCAAAGCCCACACCAGCTCCGGCACGCTGCGCAGCACGATGAGGCTCCAGCGCAGGGTTTGCCGCAGCGCAAAGGGCAGGCGTGCCATGCGGCCCGACAGGGCACTGATGGACAGCACGCGTGTGCTGGCCAAGGTGGCGGGCACAGCAATGAGCAATGCCATGGCGATGCCCGCAGTGGCAATGGCCACGGTGCGCCAAGTCTCACGCGCCACCAACCACAAGAAGTCTGCGCCCAGTGCGGGGGGCACAAAACTGGCCAAAAACCGCGCGCTGACCTTCATGCTCTGCGGCTCAAAGAGCTGCCAGGGCTTGAACTCAGTGGCCACGGCCAAAGGCCACAAGATGACGAGCGCGGCGCCCACCCAGAACACACGGCCCCACCAAGCAGGGTCGCGCAGCGCCGCGTTGTTAACGTTTGAGATAGCTGGCGTGGTAGCGCTCATCGGCAATGCATCACAACCGGGGCGCTGGGTTCGAGAATGACGGGCGCAGGTGCGGCGCCACCGTGCAATTCGTCCTCGTGTTGCGCGTAGAGCTGCGCCAGCAGGCTCGGTGTGACCTGGGACGTTGGCAAGTCAAAAACCACAGCACCATCACGCAGGCCGACGATGCGCGGAAAGTGCGCCAGCGCCATGTCTACCTGGTGCAGCGTGGCCACCAGGGTGATGGCCTGAT
>JAYVRO010000523.1:0-3249 GCA_043776165.1 Rubrivivax sp.
GCCGAGATGGACGCCGACGCGCACAAGGCCATGTTCCCGCAGAACGAGCGGCTCAAGGGCTGAGCTGAAGGTCGCTTCAGTTAAGTTGCGGCGCTTGCAGATCGTCCCGCCCGTGCCTGCAGACGCCACAAGTGCCAGGGCCGGTCTACTTGGCCTTCCACGGTGTCGCGTGCGGCCTGCGCTTCACCCGATGTCAAGTAGTTAACGTCGCCCAAAGGCAGCGCCTGCAACAAGAGCTTGGCGTTGACCTCCGTGTACACAGCGCGGTACACCGCCACGCGCAGCGTTTCGCCCACCACGGTGCTGCCATGGCCGCGCATCAGTACCAGCTTGGCGTTGCCCAGGGTCTGCGCCAACGCTGCACCCAGGGCGCGGTTGCGGATGAGCAAGTCGGTGGCATCACCGGCGTGGTCGCGGATCTCAAATATCGGTGGGCCGTCGATGGGATCGTCACCGGCTTGGTCGCCCAAGAAGCCGCACATGTGGCACACCGGACGCAAACGCGCTTTGCCCGAGATGCAAAACGGCAGCACCCCGGGGGAATGGCTGTGCACCACGGACATCACGTCGGGCCGCAGTTTGTAGATCTCGCTGTGGATACATCGCTCCAAATAACCACGCGGCGCGTCGGCGGACACAGGCTCGGAGTCGCTCACCTGGTACTCGATGATGTCGGCCGCTGTCACCTGCCCCGGCGCCACGTTGCGTGATAAGAAAAAGCGCTGCGGGTCGGTTGGGCTGCGTACGCTGACGTGGCCAAAAGCGTCGACGATGCCTTGGTGAAAGAGGATGTGGTTGGCGTCAACCAGGTCGTCAATAAAGTTGCTCATGATGTGCCGCGCAGTGATGCCATCATGATGCCCGAGACCCACTGCTTGAAAGGAACCCCGACCCCATGACCGCATCACAAGTTCGCACCGCCCTCGTTGTCGCCAGCCTTGCCGTAACCGTTTTGACATGCCCTGTCGCCCATGCTCAAAGCGATTGGCCCAGCAAACCCGTCACCCTCGTGGTGCCTTCGTCTGCGGGCGGTGGCACCGATGTGTACGGCCGCATCCTGGCGCAAGCCCTCTCAGAGCAGTTCAAACAAACGTTTGTGGTCGAGAACAAACCCGGCGCCAGCGGCGCCATTGGGGCCACGGCAGTGGCACGCGCCGCGCCCGACGGCTACACGCTCTTGGTGGCCTCGAACTCGTCACTCGGCATCAACCCGGTGCTCTTTAAGGCGTTGCAGTATGACGTTAGCAAAGACTTTGTTGCGGTGACACGCGGCGTGATCGCACCCATGGTGGTGGTGGCGCACCCCGACGCCAAAGTCAAGACCTTGGCCGAGCTTTTGGAGCGTGGCAAACGCGAACCAGGCAAGGTGTTTTATGGCACCGCGGGTGTGGGCAGCCCGCTGTACATCGGCGTGCGCATGATGGAAGCGATGGGTGGCGTTGGGGGTGGTAGTGGCGGCACCGCAGCGCAGTTCAGCCACGTGCCCTACAAAGGTGTGGCGCCGGCTTACCAAGATTTGCTGGGTGGGCGCTTGCATTTCATGCTCACCGATCTGGCCAGCGCGCGCCAGTTCATCGACAGCGGCAAGCTCGTGGCCTTGGCCATCACCGACAAAAGCAAGCTGCTGCCCACGGTGCCCACGTTTGCTGAAGCGGGTTTGCCCAAGTACCCCGCGTTCACATCGTTTTCGGTGATGTTGCCGGCCAAAACACCGCAGGCCATCGTGAACCGGTTGGCGCTTGAAATTGGCAAGGCGATGAAGGACCCAACCAACGTCAATAAGTTAGAGCAGCAAGCCCTGTTGCCCGTGTTTGACACCCCGGAACAGTTCAGCGCGTCACTGCGTGACGAGCAACTGATGTGGGGCAACTTCATACGGCAGCACAACATCCAGCCCGATTGAACGGTGGGATGCGTGGGTGGCTGGATGGCCCTGCTCAACGGTCAATCACACGCCGCGCAAAGCGCTCCAGGTAGTCCATCAATTGATGGGCACCAGCCACCGCCGCCGCTTCATCGCCGCTGTGAATGCCCTGCGCCAATTGCAGGTGGGCTTGCGCACCAGCCACCATCTCGCCTTCATGTTGGTAGGCCACCCAAAAGCGGCGGCACTTGACGATCAAGGGCGCCACACAAGCGACGGCTGAAGCGTTGTTACAGGCTTCGAAGTTGACCTGATCCAGCTCGTGGTCGGCCAGCATGTAGGCGTCGAGCTTGCCGCGTGTGGCCGCCGCCACCATGCGCTTGGCGCAGGCCACGATGGCCTGGCGTTGTGCCGGCGCGGCGCGGCGCGCTGAACAACTGGCCACCAGGCCTTCTAGCGCGCGGCGGGTCTGGATCACATCCAGGTGTTCAGCCACGTCGATGCTGGACACCAGCAGCCCACGCCGGGGCTGTTGCACGATGAGCCCAATCGACGTCATGCGCAAAAGAGCCTCACGCACGGGCGTGCGGCCGAGGCCCGTTTGTTCGGCGATGTGTGCTTCCACCACAGCGCTGCCCGGGGCCATGACCAAGGTGGCGATGAGGCGCTCTATGGCGTCATAGGCCAGGTCTGCCGCGCGGCGCTTGGCGGGCACCGGTATGGGCTTTGTCACCCTCACTGCCCGCGCGCTGCGGCCAGGCTTTTTTGCCAGCGCGCCAAGAACGCATCACGTTCGGCGGCGGCTTTGTTCTCGTCGGTGGGCACCACTTTGATGCTGCTCATGGCGGGCATCTCGGCGTACTTGCTCACGTCAATGTCGCTGCGTGTGGGGCGACGAAAGGCCTGCTCCAAGAGCGCAATCTGCATGTTCTTGGAGATCAGCAAGTCGTACATTTTTTTGGCCGCCGCCATGTTGGGCGCACCCTTCACCAAGGCCATGTTGTCTTGCACAACAAACGTGCCGTCCAGCGGATAGAGCAGCTTGATCTCGCGCTGGCCACCGGCCACATAGGGGTAGCCGGTGCTCTCAAAGGTGACGCCCACGGCGTACTCGCCTTGGGCCACGCTGCGCACCACGTTAGACGCCGCGCTGGTGACCGTGATATTGGCAGCGAGCTTCTTCAAACCCTCTTGCCCCAGCACTTGCTCAATGCCGTACAGCGCGGTGAAAGCGGTGGAGCTGTTGCCAGGGTCGGCAATGATGATCTTGCCCTTGTACTTGGCGTCCAGCAGGTCGGCCCAGCGCGTGGGTGCGGGGCCTTCCAGGCGCTTGGTGTTGAGCATGGCCACCACCACGTGCGTATTGGTGGCCACCCAGCGGTTTT
>JAYVRO010000524.1:0-11145 GCA_043776165.1 Rubrivivax sp.
GCCCAAGCCTTGACTGGCGACGAATTCAGCTTCAACCCCCGTCCTGCGGGTCTGTCCGGCTGAGTCAGTACCAACACCACCTCGAATCCGGCGGCATGCAAGGCTTGCAACGACGCGTTGGCAAACTCGGGCGTGCCCGCAAACACCACCCTCAATTTGGCGCGCTGCAACGGGGCGGGAGGCGCACTCAATCAACCGCCCTTGGCGGCTTCGCGCGCCTTCTTGATCATGCGAATGCGAATGCGGTCACGTTTCAAATTGCTGAGGTATTCAACAAAAACCTTGCCCATCAGGTGGTCCATCTCGTGCTGCACGCACACAGCGGTGAGGCCTTCGGCGTCCATCTCGAAGACCTGGCCTTCGCGATCAAGCGCACGAACGGTTACGCGCGCATGGCGAGTTACTTTGTCGAATGTTTCTGGCACCGAAAGACAGCCCTCTTCGGCCAGGCGCATCTCTTCACTGCGTGCTACCAGCTCGGGGTTGATGAGCACGATGGGTGTGTCGCGGCCTTCAGAGGTGTCCATCACGATCAGGCGCTCATGCATGTCCACCTGCGTCGCCGCCAAGCCCACGCCATCGGCCTCATACATGGTGTCGAGCATGTCTTGCACGAGTTGCCTGGTACGTGCGTCAACGGCACGCACGGGCTTGGCCACGGTATGCAAGCGAGGGTCGGGGTAACAAAGAATGGTGAGCAAGGCCATGGTCAAAGTGGTTAACGAATTGGCGTTGGGGTGCCGCAGGTGTGAGAACCTGTGTGAGTACGGGGGCTGACCAGGGCGTTCGGAAACACCGAGAAACAGCTGTGGATGAAGCGCAACGTAGACTGGGTGAAAGGGCTCTGCGTGTGCCGTTGGACGCAGACAGTTTCATTGCGGCATCAAGGGTTTACGGGCAGAATCTGCTGCACTGTATGAACATTTTGAAGGCCCTGGGCGGCACTTGGTGTTGTCCAAGAAAACCTGATTCAAACCTCGCTCAAACAGATGGGCGGCATTGTCGCATCGGGGCTGATGCCCCATGGACTCCTGGGAGACTTGCCACATGAAACTTCGCTGTGCATTCAAGGCCCTGCGCCAGACCTTCATCTTCGGGCTGAGCATGGCCCTTGGCGGCGGCATGGTCCACAGCGCTGCGTTCGCGCAAGCCACACTGCCCGTCACGCCGCAGCAGCGCGGCACAGCGCAACAAGTCGCGCAGGCCGGTGTCGCGTTGTCGGACTTGGCTGCCAACGCGCCGGACTCCCACACCGTGCAGCGCGGCGACACCTTGTGGGACATCTCCAAACTCTTTCTGAAGGGCCCTTGGCGCTGGCCTGAGCTGTGGGGCATGAACCTCGAGCAAATCCGCAACCCGCACCTCATTTACCCGGGGCAGTTGTTGGTGCTTGACAAGGCCGATGGCCGCGCGCGCTTGCGCCTAGCGCAGTCCGGCGCCGGGGGTCTGGCACCCACCAATACCGTGAAGCTCTCGCCCAGTGTGCGCAGCCAGGTGCTGGAAAACGGCGCCATTGCATCCATTCCGCTGCACCTCATCGGCCCCTTCCTGAACGAAGCCATTGTCTTTAACCCCGGGGCGCTGGACGCCGCGCCGCGTATCGTGGCCACGCAAGAAGGCCGTGTGATGGTCTCGCGTGGCGAAACGGCCTATGTGCGCGGTGAGCTGGGCAGCGTGCGCAACTTTGGTTTGTTCCGCGAGGCCGTGCCCTTGCTCGACCCCGACACCCGCGAGCTGCTGGGCCATGAAGGTGTTTATGTGGGCGCTGCCAGCTTTGTGCGTCAGGGCCAATCGCGCCCAGGCGCTGAAAACGCGGCGACCACGGGGGCGGTCGTTCCTGCCACTTTCACGGTGACCAGCACACGCTTGGAGGCCGGTGTTGGCGACCGCTTGGCACCCATGCCTCAGGTCGAACTGTCAGCCTTTGCGCCCCGTGCACCTGATGCGCCAGTAGGTGGACGAATCATCAAGGTTTACGGCGAAGCCCTCAACGGTGGTCAAAACCAGATCGTGGCCCTGAACCGCGGCCAGCGCGACGGTCTTGAGCGCGGTCATGTGCTGGCCCTGTGGCGCAGCGGACAGGCGGCGGTGGACACCACGACCACACCCAAAACGGTCATGCAGCTGCCTGATGAACGCCACGGGCTGCTCTTTGTTTTCCGCGTATTTGAGCGCGTGTCCTATGCGCTCATCCTGCAAGTCAGCGAGCCGGTGCAGGCGGGTGACCGCTTTAGCAAGCCCTGAGGCAGCCGTGCTGACCAGCATCGCCCTGCCGCGCGCCCACTGACTCCGCGAGCTCGCGCTGGACAAAGCCGAATTTGCCGCATGGTTGCGGCTGCTTGAAACACCTGGCCTGGGGCGCACAGCGGCGCGCCGATTGCTTTCTGCCTTTGCCAGCCCCCGGGCCATTCTTGAAGCTCCTGCCGACGCGCTGCGTGAATTTGCCAGCGCCGCCGTGGTGCAAGCCCTGGCCAAGCCGCCGGCCGCGTTCGAGGAGCGCTTGAGCGCGGCGCTGGCGTGGTTGGAGGCTGACGTCCAGCGCAGTGTTGTCACGCTGGGCGACCCGCATTACCCCACGCGTTTGTTGCACAGCGCCGACCCGCCGCTGCTGCTTTACGTGCAAGGCGAAGCGGCTTTGCTCAGCGCGCCCAGCATAGGCGTGGTCGGCAGCCGCTCACCCAGCGCGCAAGGCATGGACAACGCGACCAACTTTTCACATGAGCTGAGCCAGGCCGGTTATGTGATCGTCTCGGGCTTGGCCCTGGGCATCGACGGCGCGGCTCATGAAGGGGGTTTGAAAGGCACTGCCGGCACCATTGCGGTGGTGGGCACGGGGCTTGATCGTGTTTACCCCGCGCGCCATCGGGATTTGGCCAAACGCATCGCAGCGCATGGCGCGCTGGTCAGCGAATACGCGCCGGGCACACCGCCTTTGCCCGAGAACTTTCCGCTGCGCAATCGCATCATCGCGGGCCTGAGCCTGGGCAGCTTGGTGGTAGAGGCAGCATTGCGTTCTGGCTCGCTCATCACTGCACGGTTGGCGCTGGAGAGCAACCGCGATGTCTATGCCATCCCGGGCTCCATCCATTCGCCCCATGCGCGCGGTTGCCATGCGCTCATCCGTGCCGGGGCACTCTTGGTGGAATCGGCGCAAGACATCATCGATGACCAGCAAGGGCGGGATGGCGCAGCGCTCAGTGCTGTCATGTCAAACGTTGGCGACGATGTCGGCGCTTTGGCGCTCAGCGACGCCGACCCCAGCCCCAGCGACGTCGTCTTGCAAGCCCTGGGCGCCGACCCCACCACGTTGGACGCCCTGATGGCCCGCACCGGATGGGGTGTGGCCGAGCTCTCAGCGCGTTTGCTGGACCATGAACTAGCGGGTCGAGTCGCGCGTTTGCCGGGCGGGTTGTATCAGCGCCGTTGGTCGTCCTGAAGACAATCTGGCTTCACGTTGACCGCTCGCCAACAGCCGTCACTCAGTGGCCTGAAAAGCGCTGCGCCCAAAGCCCATCACACCAGGCCGCTACAACCCCCTGCGGTATAGTGGTTCGCATGTTTGACGTGCTTGTTTACCTCTACGAAAACTACTGGCGGCCCGACGCGTGCCCTGACCATCGGCAGCTCTCCCGCAAACTCTCAGCTGTGGGTTTTGAGTCCGACGAAATCCATGACGCGCTGCACTGGTTAGACGGCTTGGCGCAAACCGCGCAGTCCTGTGGTGTCAGCGTAGAAGGCGACGCTGACGACGGCCCTGTGCAAATCCCCATCGGCACACACACCACGCACAGCATCCGTTTGTACAGCGACGCGGAACAAGAGCTTTTGGGCACAGAGTCCATCGGCTTTATCGCTTTTTTGGAATCAGCCGGCGTGCTGCCCCCGCCTTTGCGCGAAATGGTCATCGATCGCGCCACCGCCGTGGGTGGCGGCCCGATCGACTTGGACGACCTCAAGATCATCGTGTTGATGGTCTTTTGGAGCCTGGGCGAAGAGCCCGATGCCCTGGTGCTCGACGAGCTTTTTGTCGCGCCTGAAGACCGCTTGATTCACTGATTGGTTAGCCGACCGTTTGACAGTCGGCGCCCGATGTGACGCCGAGCCCAGTCAGTCGACCTTCGCCCCTGAGGTCTTCACCACTTGCGCCCACTTGCGCGTTTCCGCATCGATGAAGCGCGCAAACTCCGTTGGCGTATTGCCGCTCGGGATGGCGCCTTGAGCCAATAAGCGCTCCTTCAGTGCCAGCGAGGACAAAGCCTTGGCGGCCTCGGTCTGAACGCGTGTCACGATGTCGGCGCTGGTGCCTGCGGGTACGAGCAAACCAAACCACGAACTGGCCTCATAGCCCTTCAAGGCAGCGCCACCGGCCTCGACCATGCTGGGGACATCGGGCAACACGCTGGAGCGCACCGCGCTGGTCACAGCAAGCGCCTTGAGCCGCCCGCTCCTGATGTGCGGCAAGGCCGAGGGCAAGTTGTCGAACATCACGTCCATGCTGCCGCCAATGAGGTCGATGAGCGCCGGGCCCGAACCTCGATAGGGAAAGTGAACCATGAAGGTCCCCGTCATCGACTTGAAAAGCTCACCCGACAAGTGGATGGATGTGCCGTTGCCAGAACTGGCCATGTTGAACTTGCCCGGGTTGGCTTTGAGCGCACGCACAAAGTCGGCGACGTTCCCCACTTTGTAGCGCGCCGCAAATTCAGGGTTCATGACCAGCACGTTGGGCACGCCGGCGATCAAGGTGATGGGCGCAAAGTCTTTGACGGGATCAAAAGGCAGCTTGGGATACAGCGCCGAGTTGATGGCGTGTGTGCCCACCGTGCCCATCAGGATCGAATAACCATCGGCGGGTGACTTGGCGACATCAGCCGCACCCAGGTTGCCGCCGGCGCCGGGCTTGTTGTCGACCACAAAAGGCTGTCCAAAAGCACGCTGCAACTCAGGTGCCATGGCCCGCGCCAGGATGTCGGTGGTGCCGCCCGCTGCAAAGGGCACCACGATGCGCACGGCTTTGTTAGGCCAAACGGACTGGGCAAAACTGCTCGCTGGCAACGCGATTGAAGCCGCCAAAGTCAGCAAGTCACGGCGAGTGTGTGTCATGTGTTCTTCCAAGTAGTGAGCAGGCGCAGAGATGCCCAAGTGTGCCTTGCTGGGTGGGCCGCCGTCAGAGCTTCAATTCCAACACCAGGCGCCAGTTGATGTAAGTGGCCGCAGCGCTGCTGGCGCGTTCGCGCAGGCTCGCGGTGTCGATGGTGTTGGACGTCAAGTAGTCGCGGGGAGCCGCATTGCTCACAGTCAAGCGCAGTTGCGTGGCAGGGTCGAGGGCCCACAGCGCAAAGGCATCAAATTGGCGCTTGGTACTGACGGTGGTGGCCTGTGTGTCCGACAGCGCCGTGCGGTATCCCGGTGTCCAGTTCAGGCTGCCGCCCAGCGTGAGCGGCGTGCCACGAAAGCGGTAGTCGGCACCCAGGTTGGCCGTGGCATGCGGCTGTTGGTCAAGTCGATTGTCAGGATCAGCAACCTGGCCCACCGTGGAGTGAAAAAAGCTAATGTTTGACCTGACCTCAATCCGGGGCGCATCGGTAAAGGCCTGGTCCAAACGGAATTTGGCTTCCAGCTCAATGCCTTGTGTGGCCGCGTCCCCGATGTTTTGTGGCCGCGACACGTAGCGTGGTGTGCTGCTCCAACTCACCGTTTCCAGCGCGGTAAAGCTGCGGATGTAGTTCTTCAATTTGCGCGCAAACACGTTGGCGCTGAGCACGCCGCCTTCTGCCATGTAGCGCTCAAACGCGATGTCGATGCCCGTGGCGAGTTCAGGTTGCAAGTTGGGATTGCCCGCGCGATCGGGGCCGGTGGGCGTGTTGCCGCCGCTCACGGGGTAACGCGACGAGATCGACGGCCGTGCCACCAAGTTTTGCAGCGTTGGCGACTTGTAGCTGCGCGTCAAACTGAAGCGCACTTGGTCGCGCCCTTTGGGGTCGGGCTTCCACACCGCGTGCAGCAAAGGTGTGGCCACGCTGGAGCGGTTGTGTGTCTTGAGTCCCGTGCCGTCGGCGGGGTCACCTTGTGTGGTGATGGCTTCCCAGCGCAGCCCGGCGTGCGCTGCCCAGTTGGGGTTGATGCTCCATTCGTCTTGCGCAAAGAGCGCCAGGCGTGCGTTGCTGGCTTGCAGGTTTTCGCCGAAGTCAACCAAGAGCAGCGCGCCGTTTTGCAGTGTCGTACGGGCTTCGTTGCGTTGCGTGCTTTCCAGCTCCAGGCCGCTGACAAAACTGTGATCCCCTTCCAGCAACTTCGACAACTTGCCGTTCAGCGTCAGGCTGCGTTCCCGGCTGTGCAACTCGTCGTCCACGGTGCGCAACAAACCGCCGGTGCCGTCCAGTTCCTGGCGCAGCGTGTGGCTGAAGCCGCGCGACTGCGCCAACCCGCTGTTGAGCTCCAAGCGCAAGCCCTCGCCCACGCGCTTGCGCCATTGGCTGTTGAGCCGCGTGGAGGTGAAGTCGCTGTCGGTGTGCGAGTTGCCGTGGTCATACAGCGCGGGCAGCAGGCCGATGTTTTGAGTGAGGTCGAACTGTCGATCCGACTTGGCGCGTGTGGTGAAGATCACGGGGATCAGCATCAGCATGTCGCCGCCCTCGCCGCGCCACTGCAAGCGCGATGTGAGGTTCATGCCCACGCGGTTGTCGTCGGTGCGAAAGTGTTCCAACTGTTGACGTGACAGCGCCCCGGTGTTGATGTCTTCATCCGTCGTGGTGGTCTCGCTGCTGGAGGCGCGCCGCCCATTGAAAATCGAAGCCGAGAGGTTGTAGATGAACTCGCCGCTGCTGTCGTTGTGTGTCCAGCTCAAGCCTGGAGAGAGCTTGCCGTTCTCGAATCCGTTGCCCAAACGAAGATCGTTCAGGCGCACCTTGAATCCTTCACGCGTGACGATGTTGATCGTGCCGCCAATGGCGCGCGCGCCGGTCTCGGCCGTGGGGGCGCGGAAGATCTCGATGCGCTCCAATTGTTCGGGCGTTAACGATTCAATTGAGAAGCCAGCCGGTGCGCGTTGGCCATCGATCAAGATTTGCGTGTAACCCGCACCCAGACCGCGCATGCGGGGCGGCCCGCCGCGGCCCGGCGCGCCTTGCGTCGTGACGCCCGGCAGACGCTTGAGCACTTCACCGACGCTCGAATCGCCAAAGCGCTCGATCTCTTCACGCCCGATGACGATCTTGGCGGCGGTGGATTGACGTCGCTGTTCGACGTCACTGCCCCGTGTGCCGGTGACTTCAATCTTTTGCGGCGCTGAAGCCGCCGACGCTGGCGCTGATGCGGCCCGCGCGACAGGCATAACTGGAGTTGTCGTTTGCGTTTGTGCCTGTGCTTGTGCCTGTGCCAGTGCACCCAGCACAAAAGAAAACGCGGCCAGAGCAGCCGCGTTCAAGAGCAAGTTGCGAGTCTTCATGGCTCTATTTTCAGCGCAGCAATGGCGCCTTTCCTGGGCTTAACGATTCTTCATCTAAGGGCTGCGGAATCGACCTTGGGAGTCGACCTGGTGAATCACTTGCTACGAGCGTGTGCTGTGCACTTGTCGCAAACACGCCAACGACGCACCGTGGTGCAACCAAGCGGTCAGGGCTTGCGGCGGCCCAGCCGACCGATGGTGTTGTGGCCAGGCGCGTCGCCCTGCGAGTCGTTGTAGGTGAATGTCTCGCCGCTGGGGGTTTGGGCGGCTTGGCGTCGAACGTGCGGCCATTGATGGCAAGTCGGTGCAAGCGAGGCTCGATTTGCTGGTGTCGATCCAGTAGCCGGAAAAAGCGGTTTTGCTTTCCGAACTCATGGACGTCGGAAGTCTTTACAGACGCCTTGGTTAATGCATAAAGTCCTTATATAAAACAACGACTTACAGAATTGGCGCAAATGTTGCTTATTCGCTGACGAGCTCGGAATTTCTTCCGCGCCGGTAACTCATCGAGGTAAACCATGAAAATCAAATTCAAGGCGATTGCAGGCGCGATCCTTGTGGCCTCCATGGCTGCGAACGCCGCGACCGTGCAATTGATCACGAACGGCGGTTTCGAGACCGGAAACCTGGCTGGCTGGACAGTGAGCAACCTCGCAGGTGGAACCGGCAATTGGTTCGCCAGCAGCCTCGTCAACACGCCTATCAGTAACAGCCTTACGGTTGGCGCATCCAGCGGAACCTTCTACGCCGTCACTGACCAAAACGGCCCAGGGACCCATGCGCTGGCACAAACATTTCTTGTGCCTCTTGGTGCTACCTCGGTGGTCCTGCAGTTCGATATGTTCATGAACGACCAGTCCGGCGCCGGCCCCATCGTCAATCCTGCGGGCCTCGATCACACGGCTGGCGCCAACCAGCATGCGCGCGTTGACATCATGAGTTCGGCGGCTGGCGCGTTTTCGACAGCGCTCGCCGACATCATGTTGAACGTGGTGCCGCCCAGTATTGACGTGGGCGCCAATCCGCACGCCTACACCACCTATGTCGCCAACCTCACGGCATTCGTGACGCCCGGTATGACCTACAGCCTGCGCTTTGGCGAAGTCGACAACCAGCTTTTCTTCAATCAGGGCGTCGACAACGTCAGCATCTTGGCGCGCACCGATGTGCCCGAGCCAGTCTCGCTGGCGCTGGTGGGTCTGGGGCTGATCGGACTTGCGGCGTCGCGCCGCCGTGTGAGCAGTTGATTCGTTGAAGGGAACCGATATCAAAACGGGGCTTCGGCCCCGTATTTTTTTTGCGCGCCCGGCACGGGCGCACATGACAAACCCGGCAGTTTCCAACAAGCCCTGTCAACGGGCGGTTCTTGACCCGCGTTCTCGATGTGGACTCAGACGTTGCGCTTCCCCAACATCCGCCACCACAACCTCGCGAGAGGAGGCAACAATGTTGCGCAGCACTGGGGCTCATGAATGGCCATAGTGGCACGCTCGTTCGCAAAGCTTGGCGGACCACCATCGCCTCGATTTACTCCTCATCTAACCTTCCGGAGAATGATATGAACTTCAAGATTGTGTTGTCGGTTTTGGCCGCTGCTGTTGCACTGTTCGCTCAAGGCGCTAACGCTGCGTCACACGCCGCCGCCGCCCCCGCTTCTGCCGCCATGAAAAAGGGCGAAACCATGAAGGCCGGCGAAGGCATGCCGACACAACCCGCCACCGCCAAGAGCGACAAGTCCCGCGCCGACGTGAAGGCCGAGACCAAAGACGCCGCCAAGAAGAAAGAGCTGCCCAAGGCTGGTGAAGCCGGTACTGCTGCTGCACCTGCCGGTAAGAGCGACAAGTCCCGCGCCGACGTCAAGGCCGAGACCAAGGACGCCGCCAAGAAGCACGAGCTGACACCCGCTGGTGATGCTCCTGCCGCCCCCAAGAAGTAAGACAGTTCATTCGACCCCGTTTCTGGGGTCAGCCAAAAACGGCAGCACACCGCACGGTGGCTGCCGTTTTTGCATTGTTAGCCGCCGAGCCCTGCCCATTGCCTGCGTGCCTTTGCGTCGGCAAAACGAGATCGGCGGGCTGCGCCAGCGGGCAATGGCCTGCGCTCGAGTCATAGGCGCCAAGCAGGGATGTTCCTGACTCCGCCGCCACCCACGCCCATGCTATGGTCGTCGGCGATCGTTGAAATCCACTTCCTGAACCAACGCACAAGGTTGAATTGCCATGTCTTCTGCTCGTCAAGCCGTTGTTGTTTCATATGCCCGGACCGGTCTCGCAAAGGCCGGGCGGGGCGGTTTTAATGCCACCTCGAACATGACCATCCTGGGTCACGCGATCAGGCACGCGGTCCAGCGCGCCGGCGTGTCGCCAGACGAGGTGGAGGACGTGATTGCGGGCTGTGTCGCGGCTTCTGGCAACGTTGCTCGGGCCGCTGGCCTGTTGGCCGGGCTGCCCGTCACGACCTCGGGCATGACGCTGAACCGCGCCTGCTCATCGGGGCTGAATGCGATTGCCGTGGCCGCCAACCACATTGTCGAAGGTGGCGCTGAAATCATGGTGGGCTGTGGCGTCGACTCGATCAGCTTCCAAGGTAGCGGCGGCGGCGGTCGCGACGAAAGCTTGTTGACCATCGCCCCGGCAATCTGGATGCCGATGATCGAGACCGCCGACATCGTCGCCAAACGCTATGGCCTGTCCCGTGAGTACCAGGACGAGTATTCATTGCGCTCGCAAAGGCTGATGGCTGCTGCGCAAGAGGCCGGCAAGTTCAAGGACGAGATCATTTCGGTTAAGACCCGCATGAAGGTGATTGACAAGGTGACCAAGGCCGAGACCATGGTTGATGCCGTGGTCGACCGCGACGAATGCAACCGCCCTGACACCACGATGGCCGGCTTGGCCAAGCTGGAGCCGGTCAAAGGACCTGGCAACTTCGTCACTGCCGGCAACGCCAGCCAGTTGTCCGATGGCGCAGCCGCGTTGGTGCTGATGGAGGCCAAAGAGGCCGAACGCCGCGGCCTTCAGCCCCTGGGTGCCTTCAAAGGTTGGGCCGTGGCCGGTTGTGAGCCCGATGAAATGGGCATTGGCCCGATTTACGCCATTCCGCGCCTGCTCAAGCGCCATGGTCTGAAGATCGATGACGTCGACCTCTGGGAGTTGAACGAAGCTTTCGCCAGCCAATGCTTGTACAGCCGCGACAAACTGGGCATCAACCCCGAGATTTACAACGTCAACGGCGGCTCCATCGCCATTGGTCACCCCTTTGGCATGACCGGCGCGCGCCTAAGCGGCCATGGGTTGATGGAAGGCAAACGCCGCGGCGCCAAAAACGTGGTGGTGTCGATGTGCATCGGCGGTGGCATGGGCGGCGCGGGCCTGTTTGAGGTGTATTGATTCACTAACCCCAACTGCGAAACACATCATGCAAAACGGCAAGCCCATCGACATCGGCCCTGGTGCAGCCACCCTCGTGGTTGAGGGTGACATTGGCATCCTCAGCGTCAACCATCCACCGGTCAACGCGCTCTCGCGTGTCACCCGCGAAGGCCTGGTCAACGGCATGCGCGCCGCCCTGGCGGAACCAGCCATCAAGGCCATCGTTCTGATCTGCGAGGGCCGCACCTTCTTGGCCGGCGCTGACATCACCGAGTTTGGCAAGCCCGCACAGCCACCGTCGCTGTTCGAGGCCCAGGACGCGATCGA
>JAYVRO010000525.1:0-3233 GCA_043776165.1 Rubrivivax sp.
CAGATCTACGGCGTCGGCCTGATCACCACGCGGCTGTCGGGCCTGGCTTTCGAGGTCGGCATCTTTGTTGGCCTCGGTGGCATCTTGGTGTGCTCATTCTTGGGCGGCATGCGTGCGGTGACCTGGACCCAAGTGGCGCAGTACATCATCCTGATCATTGCCTACCTGGTGCCAGTGGTGTGGCTGTCGATGAAGCAGACGGGTATCCCGATCCCGCAAGCGATCTATGGCTACCAGCTTGAGAAGGTGACCGCCAAAGAAGCGTTGCTGATTGGCGATCCCAAAGAGAAGGAAGTCATCGCCATTTTCAAAAAGCAGTCCCTCGACTTGGCCGCCAAGCTGAAAGACGTGCCGACCGCGTTGGCCGCTGACCGCGCCGCTGCGCAGCGCAAGGTGGCCGACCTGAAGACCGCCAATGCAGCGCTGGCTGAACTCCAGGTCGCCACGAAGGCGCTAGCGGCTGTGCCCAAGGACGCCGCAACGGCCAAAGAGGCGTGGACCAAGAGCATGGCGGCGGCTGATGGTCGTGCCAAGCCGCTGGCAGGCATGCCGCGCCACGCTGCGCAGTACGCGGGTGACCCCAACGGTGACGAAACAGCGCGGAAGGCTTTCAACGAGTCGCGCCGCAACTTCTTGGCGCTGGTGTTCTGCCTGATGGTGGGCACGGCCGCGCTCCCGCACATCCTGATCCGCTACTACACCACCCCATCGGTGAAGGAGGCCCGAGAGTCGGTGACCTGGTCGCTGTTCTTCATCGTCTTGCTCTATTTCACAGCGCCAGCGCTGGCCGTGCTGGTGAAGTACGAAGTATTCAACGTGATGGTGGGAACGCCGTTCGATCAGCTACCGGCCTGGGTGTCTGCCTGGACCCGTGTCGACCCGACCTTGTTGTCGGTGGTAGACATCAACAAGGACGGCATCTTCCAGTTGGGCGAGATGCGCATTGGTGGCGACATCATCGTGCTGGCCACGCCAGAAATCGGTGGCCTGCCGTATGTGGTGTCTGGCATGGTGGCGGCGGGCGGTCTGGCTGCCGCGCTGTCCACGGCTGATGGCCTGTTGCTGACGATTGCCAACGCGCTGTCGCACGACCTGTACTACAAGATGATCGATCCCAACGCGCACACCGCGCGCCGGGTGATGATCTCGAAGTTCCTGCTGCTGGTGGTGGCGCTGGCCGCTGCTTCGGTGGCAGCGCAAAAGCCGGCCGACATCCTGTTTCTGGTGTCCGCAGCCTTTTCGTTCGCGGCAGCGGCGTTCTTCCCGGCGCTGACCCTGGGCATTTTCTGGAAACGTGCCAACAAGTGGGGTGCAACGCTGGGCATGTTGGCTGGCCTGGGTATCACGTTTTTTTACATGGGCACAACGCAACCCTGGCTGCGGGGAGTCTTCGGCGTGACATCGCCAGTGGAACTGTGGTGGGGCATCTTGCCGATCTCGGCCGGCGTCTTCGGCGTGCCACTGGGTTTTGCGGTGATCATCGTCGTGAGCCTGTTGACGAAGCCGCCTTCAGCAGAGACTCAGGAACTGGTGGAGCACGTGCGCTATCCGAACCTGAACACCTCGCGCGCCTGACCTGATCTGAATGCATCGACAAGGGCCGCGTCCGCAAAGGCGCGGCTCTTCTTTGATGGTCGCCAAGCGGTTCAGGTTGGGGCAACTTGCTTCCCGCCACCGCCCAACCACCACACTGGCAACTGCGTGCAGTCCGCCGCCGCCAAGCCCTGCGCCGACGCCTGCGCCATGGTTTGCAAAGTGCGCTGGGCCAAGGGCAGCGCGTAGCCGCCCAACGCCGCTTGCTCCAACATCGCGTGCAGGTCCTTTTGCATCGTCGCCAGGTCCACACTCACCGAACCGTCAGCGGTGCCCGACAAGGCCTTGGCAATCATCGGGCCGCGCACTTTCAGCATGTTCGGGCCGCCCGATGTGTCGGCCAAGATGTCGACCACGCGCGCGGGATCCAGGCCCAGCGGTTGCAAGAGCGACAGCGCTTCACTCAGTGTTTGCCAATAGACCAACAGCGGCAAATTGATGGCGAGTTTCATGGTCGCACCGGCGCCCCAGGCGCCCACGTGTTCGATGCGTCGGCAAAGCACAGCGAGCAGCGCGCGCACGCTGTCCAGGTCTTGCGCGCTGCCGCCCACAAAACCGAGCAACTTGCCTTCGCTGGCTGGGCCGACACTGCCGCCCACGGGGCACTCCAAAAAGCGCGCGCCAGCGGCCTGCACCAAGGCGCCCAAGGCTTGCGGCTTGGACGGGCGCACGGTGCTCATGTCGACAAAGATGCGGTCTTGTTGGCTTGCCAGGGCTGACAACAAGCCTTGCGGGCCGCAGTACACCGCGTCAATCGCCGCTTCATCGGTGAGGATGGTGATCACGGTGGCGCAGTTCGCGGCCAATTCCTGCGGGCTGTTGGCCCAGGTGGCGCCGCTGGCCAAGAGCGGCTCAGCGCGTGCGGCCGAGCGGTTCCACACGGTCACTTGATGCCCACAGCCAAGCAGCCGCCGCGCCATCGCTGCGCCCATCTTGCCTGTGCCTGCAATGCCAATGTGCATGTCTGTCTCCGGGTCTGGGGGTGGTTGTCTCAGCACGTGCGTTAGTTATCATAGGATAAATTAGCAAGGAGACTGCCATGTTCTACACCTGTGCCGTGCACTGCGCCGACCCCGCTCACCATCACCGCCCAAGGTCCGCCGCAGCCGCCGTTGCCAC
This sequence comes from Rubrivivax sp., assembly GCA_043776165.1. Taxonomy (GTDB): domain Bacteria; phylum Pseudomonadota; class Gammaproteobacteria; order Burkholderiales; family Burkholderiaceae_C; genus Rubrivivax. The sequence goes on from JAYVRO010000525.1 coordinate 2,713, forward strand.
GCACAAGTCCAGCGCAGCAAAACCCCTGGTCACGGTTGCCAAGGCGCGCAATGGCATGAGCAAAGTGGTCGACTTGCACTGCCACTACCTCAACCCCGAGGTGAACAAAAAGACCACGCACTTGAACGCCGCGCAGTACGACGCCACGGTGATCTTCGCCAACGAGCTCACCAACCAGACCAACATCAAGCAAATGGCCACACGCGCGCCCAAACTTACGGGCGTGACCGAGCGGCTGCGTGACATGGACCGCATGGGTGTGGACATCCAGGCCGTGAGCCCAGCGCCCTATCACTTCTTTTATTTCACCGAGCCCGATGTCGGCGCGCAGCTGGCGCGTGAGGTGAACGAAGGCATCGCCAAGCTCGTTGCTGACAGGCCTGATCGCTTCGTTGGACTGGGTTCTGTGCCCTTGCAAAACGCCGACCTGGCGGTGCGCGAGCTGGACTACGCCGTCAAGACTTTGGGCTTGCGCGGTGTCGAAATTTGCACCAACGTGAATGGCAAGAACCTGACCGACC
>JAYVRO010000526.1:0-3232 GCA_043776165.1 Rubrivivax sp.
GCTGCGCTTCGACATGACCTGGACACACCAGAGTTCTCGATGCGCGCAGCCACGCGCCGTGCGCTGGATGGCCTGGGCGCACGCGTGTGGCACAGCAATGAGCCATTGGCCAAAACCGGGGCCTTGTCGCGCCTGGCGCCTTTTTTGCGCGATGGCGCCAAGACACGTCCACTCGTCATCACCATCAACCCGGAGCGCTGCACACAGTGCGGTGACTGCACCACGGGCTGCAACATCGAAGGCGCCAAACTCACGCTGCGCGACACCTACCTGGCCCAAGCCGTGCGCGCTGGGGCCAGTTTGGTATGTGGCGCCACGGCCTACCAGGTCAGCCCGGCTGCCGATGGCCTGTGGGCCGTGAAGGTCATCAGCACCGACCGTTTGAGCCATCATGCCAGCCCGGCCGATGCAGCCAAGAGCAATGACGCGCGCCACCTGTTGGCGCGTCGCGTGGTCATCGCTGCAGGCACTTTTGGTAGCACCGAACTTTTGCAGCGCAGCCGCGAATTGGCCGACGGCAGTTTCACTCTGTCACCAGCGCTGGGCACACACTTTTCTGGCAACGGCGACAGCCTGAGTTTCATCGTCGACAAACCCGAGCCCATGCACTCGGTGGGCCATGGCGCAGTGGCGGGCCTGACCGCCGTCGGGCCCACCATCACACAGATGATCGACTTGCGCAGGCGCCCAGCGGAGCCGGGGCAAGCACGCGTGGAAAAACAAGGGCAAGGGCATCGCGGCCAACCTTTGGCATTACACGAACGACTGATCGTGCAGGACGGTGCTACTCCCGGCGCCATTGCCCGCGCCGCACAAGAGATGTTGGCCACGGCCTACACGCTGGGCCAGTTGGACCACTTTGGCTGGCGCGCGCCACGCAACGGCGTTGTGAACCACCTGGACCCCCTGGCCAGCGGCGCCATGGCGGCACACACCCAGGTGCTGCTGACCATGGGCCATGACGGCGCCATCGGCCGCATCGTGCGCTTGCCAGAGCGCGACACCAGTGTGCCGTTCTGGCCCGACGACCCCGCCAAAGCCACCACCTACCGAACGCAGGCACGTGTCTTCCAACGCGCGCAAATGGCAGGCGGCGTGCATTTGCACCCGCCCAGCTGGCAGTTGCTGCCGGAATCGGCCGCACAGTTGATGAGCGGGCCGCCCGCCCCGCGCGCCATGCTCACCGTGCACCCGCTGGGAGGGTGCCCGATGGCCGATCACTTTGACGACGGTGTGGTGGACCACCGGGGGCGGGTATGGCGCGCCAGCGGCGAGCTCTGGGCGGGGCTCGTGGTGCTCGACGGCTCCATCGTGCCGACGTCTTTGGGCGTCAACCCGCTGCTGACCATCACGGCGCTGGCAGAACGTGCCATGGCCTACCTCGTTAGCGAGCTGCCACCCGTGGCCAAGCGGCCGCTGGTTGGTGCGCAAACAAATGGTTTGCCGGAGAGTGGCCGTGGAGGCGCACAGCCCCATGCGCCGAGTGCGCCCAGGCCCTTTGCCAAGCCCCAGCACGCGGCCATCGACGCTTCGCTTTTTGAACGCTTAACCTGCACGCCCCTGGCCCTGCACACCGCCTCGGGCCAGCGTTGGTTTGCCGAGCTGCACCTGGAGATGGGCTCCAAAGACTGGCTCAGCGCGTGGGACCAGCGCGCGCACCGCGTTGCGCTGCGCGGTGGACGTTTGCGCTTGCAGGCACCTGTACAGGCGCCAGTGCGCAAGTCCGTGCAGACGCCCGCAGAAACACCTTATGTCAAAGATGCATTTTCACCCGATGCACCCGCGACCGTCGATTACCAAGTGCTGGACGGCTGGTTTGAATTGTTGCCCGCCAACAGCCCGATAAAAGCCTTCTTTGATCCCTTTCCACGGCAAGCCGGCTCTGGCCTGCGCACGCCACCAGACGGGTGGCAAGACGGGTGGCAAGACGGCTGGCAACGCGGTTGGCGACGCGGTTTGATGTGGCTTTCAGCCTTGGACGAAGCCGCGCGCAGCCCGCGTTACTTCAGTCGCCTAATTTCCTGGCGCAGTGACTTGCTTTTGACGTGGTTTTTCGAACGCGGCCTGGACGATCTGCGCCGCAGTTTGCGCAGAAGCGGTTTGCAAAGCAGTGTGTCGAACTATGTTTGTTCGCTCGTGCGTGGTCTCAGCCACAGCGCAGAGCGCCGCACGATGCGTTATCGCTTGCGCCTGGAACGGCGCGGCACGGGTGGTGAAGCCCCGGCGCAACTGCTGCTCATTGGCACCAAGCATGTTGGCTACGGCGCCAGTTGGTTGGCCCTGTGGCGCTGGGCGCTACAAACAGGCCGCGCTGCGTGGTCAGGGCGCGGTGTGCCCGGTCCGCGCCCCGCGCTCTTGCAGCAGCTGACCGACCCTCACATCACCTTGTTGCCCTACACGGCGACTGACCAGGAACCTGCCTGGTGGTGTGAATGGCTGGCCCGCTGGGCGCCAAAATTGTCGCGCCCTTGGGCGCATGGCGCCTTTGCGGTCGACTCCGCGCAACTGTTGGCGCAAGCCCCGCTGCTGCTGCATTCAGGTGACCTGACCAGCGGCCAGCAAGCCCTGGCAGCCTATCCGATGCATTTTCTGCGCCATGCGCTGAAAACCCATCTCTTTGATTTTCGCGCGCCCGACTATTCCGAAACCTTGCCATTGGATGGTTGTGGTGAAGGTGACGTGGTGATGGTGGGCAACACGCCCGTCAAACCGCGCGCCGTCAACCTCAGCGTGCGCCGCGGCCGCAGTGAAGGCGAGCCGCACGATCGTGGTTACGCCAACCGTTTGACTCTGCGCTTGTGGCACTACAAGCGCACCAACGTCGACGACAAATTCCTCTTGCAAGACCATTGGTATGGTCACCCCGTGTGGCGCGCCCGCAGCGTGCTCTTGCTGCATGCCTTTGGCCAATCGGGTGCCATGTTCACCTTGCCGTCGGTGCAGCCCAACATGGTGGCGCAGCTGCTGGCCGAGGGTTTTGATGTCTGGGTGCTGGAGCACCGCATCAGCGTGCGCCTGCCTTACACCGACTGGCCCAGCACCATCGATCAAATCGCGCGCTTTGATATCCCGGCGGCGGTGAGCCATGTCTTGAACGATGTCTTTGAGGTGGCACAAGCGCAGGCGTCACCGGCACTGCCCCTCGATGCCAAGCTGCAAATGTTTTGCTTCGCGCAGTGCATTGGCGGCGCTGCACTGACCATGTCTTTGCTCGACGGCCAACTGAGCCATG
>JAYVRO010000527.1:0-3231 GCA_043776165.1 Rubrivivax sp.
GTGCCGGAGTGGAAGAGCCAACGCGCGGGTTTCTCGAGCGACGGCACGCCCAACAATTTGCACGTGGTGCGCTCTATGCGCGGTGCTATTGGGCGGCGCATTGCCATTGGTGCCGGCGCCCGCGTCGAGGTGCGCGAGCTGGAAGAACAACTCGAAGCGCTGCTGAAGTTTCGCAACCCCGATGACGCGGTAAAGGAAGCGGAAATCAAATTGCTGCAAGAGAGCATCGGGGCACTTCGCGGGCGAATTGACCGCATCCCCTACCTCGACCCGCTTGACTTGCGCTACCGCTCGCGCATCCGCGTGCCCGTGCCCAGTAGCAAGGCGGTGATGTTTTGTTTGATGGACATTTCGGGTTCGATGGACGAAGCGCGCAAAGAGCTGTCCAAACGCCTTTTCATCTTGCTTTATCTCTTTTTGACGCGGCACTACGAAAAGATTGAACTGGTCTTTATTCGCCATCACACGCAGGCACAAGAAGTGGACGAAGAGAACTTCTTTCATGCCCGCGAAACGGGCGGCACCGTGGTGAGCTCGGCCCTGGTGCTGATGGAAGAGATCGTCCGCGCGCGCTACTCGCCCACCGAGTGGAACATCTACGGCGCGCAAGCCAGTGACGGTGACAACTGGCACCATGACAGCGGGCGCTGCCGCGAGTTTTTGTCCGACAAGCTCTTGCCCCTGGTGCGCTACTTTGCCTATGTGCAAGTGGCCGAAGAAGAGCAAAACCTGTGGACCGAGTACACACAATTGCTTGAAGAGCACCCGCACTTTGCGATGCGCAAGGCCACCGACCCGAGCCAGATTTACCCGGTGTTTCGGGACCTCTTCAAGAAAGAAGCGGTGCAAGCGCCATGAAACCCGCCCGCCTGCAACTGACACAGCCTTTGAACTTAGACGGTCGCGCTGGCGAGCCCTTGCCCGGCCCCAGCGACTGGACTTTCGAGCTCATCGACACCTATCACCAGATCATCCGCAAAACGGCTGAGCGCTTTGGCCTGGACACCTACCCCAACCAGTTGGAGATCATCACCGCCGAGCAAATGATGGACGCCTACGCCAGCGTGGGCATGCCGGTGAACTACCGCCACTGGAGTTACGGCAAAGAGTTCATTGCCACCGAAAAAAACTACAAGCGCGGCAACATGGGCTTGGCCTACGAGATCGTCATCAATGCCAACCCTTGCATCAGCTATTTGATGGAAGAAAACACCATGGCCATGCAGGCCCTGGTGATTGCGCACGCAGCCTACGGCCACAACAGCTTTTTCAAAGGCAACTATCTCTTTCGCATGTGGACCGACGCGGCGTCGATCATCGACTACCTGGTCTACGCCAAGCACTACGTGGCCGAATGCGAAGAGCGGTTTGGCTTGGAAGTCGTGGAAAATTTCATTGACTCATGTCATGCGTTATCAAACCACGGCGTTGACCGTTACCGGCGCCCTAGCCGCAAAACCTTGGCGCAAGAACTCAGCGAGCGCAAAGACCGCGAGGCCTACGCCCAGCTGCAAGTCAACGAGCTTTGGCGCACGCTGCCCAAGCGGGCTGACAAGGCCGACGGCGCGCCGGGGGGCAAGCGTTTCCCCGACGAGCCGCAAGAAAACTTGCTCTACTTCATCGAAAAGAACGCGCCGCTCTTGGAGCCCTGGCAGCGCGAGGTCGTGCGCATCGTGCGCAAAGTGGCGCAGTACTTCTACCCGCAGCGCCAGACGCAGGTCATGAACGAGGGCTGGGCCACGTTCTGGCATCACAAGCTTTTGAACCAGATGTATGACGACGGCTACTTGACCGATGGCGTGATGATCGAGTGGCTCAAGTCGCACACCAACGTGGTAGCGCAGCCGCCCGTGGGGCACCCGCACTACAGCGGCATCAACCCCTATGCGCTGGGGTTTGCGATGTACACCGACATCAAGCGCATTGGCGACGCTCCCACGGCTGAAGACCGCGAGTGGTTCCCCGACATTGCCGGCCAGCCCTGGTTGCCCACGCTGGACCATGCCATGCGCAACTTCAAGGACGAAAGTTTCATAGGTCAGTACCTGAGCCCCAAGCTGATGCGTGACATGCGGCTCTTCACCATCCGGGACGACGAACAAGAGAGTGAGCTGGAAGTGGCGGCCATCCACGACGACGCTGGTTACCGCCGTGTGCGCGAGGCGTTGTCGCGCCAGTACGACCTGGGCTCACGCGAGCCCAACATCCAGGTCTGGAACGTTAACCTTCGAGGTGACAGATCACTCACTTTGCGGCATTTCCAGCACAACGGGCGGCCCCTGCACGACACGGCGCTGGAGGTCCTCAAGCACACGGCACGCTTGTGGGGTTTTGGCGTGCAGTTGGAAAGCGTGAATGCCGTTGGGGAAGTGACCCGGCAGTGGGACGTGGCGGCACCGGCCTGACCTGCCCCCGGCGGGGCGAGAGCGCCACAGTGCGCTGCGTGTCAGGGCAAGCACGGGGGTCGGCGCGTTGAGCGTGCCCCTATAACCGCGACTCCGTTGCCCCAACTCCATGGGGCGCGTCGCAGTTGTCGCAGTTGTCGGATTTGGCAGGGTGCCCAGGCATGGTTGATCAGTCAGCAGTCCCATTGCTCAGTGTGCGCGGCGTCACCGTGCGCTTTGGCGGCATCGTGGCGCTCGATGGCGTAACGTTTGATGTGAGCAAAGGCCAAGTCTGTGGCCTCATTGGGCCCAATGGCGCGGGCAAGACGACGCTTTTCAATTGCCTGTCGCGCCTGTACAGCTATCAGGCGGGCGACATCTTGTTTGAAGGTCAGTCCATCACGGCCATGCCAACGCACCAGATCGCGCAACTCGGCATGGGGCGTACCTTCCAGAACCTGGCCATGTTTCGCAGCCTGCCGGTGCGCGACAACATCATGATTGGCGCGCATTCGCGCTCGCACTCGGGTTTCTTGAGCAGCGCCTTGCGGCTGCCGCGCGTGAGCGCTGAAGAGAAGCGTCTGCGCGAACGGGCCGATCAAATCATGGACTACCTGGGCTTGGCTGCGGTGGCCGATCGGCCTGCTGGCGACCTGCCCTTTGGCACGCAAAAGCGCGTGGAAATGGGCCGCGCATTGGCGGCCGACCCCAAGCTCTTGTTGCTGGACGAGCCCGCCGCCGGCCTGAACCACGAAGAGCTGGGTGAGCTGGGGCGTTTGATCGTGGACGTGCGCAAACGGCTGGGCATCACCGTGCTTTTGGTGGAACACCACATGAGCTTGGTCAT
>JAYVRO010000528.1:0-3229 GCA_043776165.1 Rubrivivax sp.
ACGTGCGAGACCGTCAACACCTGCCGTGTTTGACGGCCATCAAACAGCGCAAGCGCCGTGAGTACACGGTGTGTGCGACCGCTTAGCAACGCGAGCGTGGCGCAGGCATCAATCGCATCAGCAGGCTTGCCCAAGATGCGACGACCCAGGGCCACCGTGGTGTCGGCGCAAAGAATGGGCGCGGGCGCCAAGCCGCGCAGCTTCAGCCCGCGCTGCTTCAAGCGTTCCCGGGCAGCGTGTAATTTGGCCAGCGTCACCCTTTGCACGTAGTCCACAGGCAGTTCACCAGCCCGCTCAACTTCGAGCGCCTCGGCGTCTTCATCCGCAGCGGCCAAGAGCAGCTCATGGCGCACGCCCAGTTGCGCCAGCAACTGCGCGCGGCGCGGGCTTTGTGATGCGAGGTAGACGAAGTCGTGCATGGGTGGGCGGCAAACTCTTGGAATTACTCGCGGTGATAGGGGTGGTTCTGCGTCACCGACCAAGCCCGGTACAGCGCCTCGGCGAGCAGCACGCGCACGAAGGCATGAGGCAAGGTCAGGTCTGACAGCCGCAGGGTCTCATCTGCCCTGGCTTTGATGCTGTCGGCCAATCCATCGGGTCCACCGATGATGATGGCCACGTCGCGGCCATCGCCAAGCCAAAAACGCAGGCGATCCGCGAGCTGCATGGTGCTGTGGCGCGTGCCGCGCTCGTCGAGCACCACGCGGCGCACGCCTTTGTTGAAGGTCTGCAAAGCAGCCTCGATGCGTGCGGCTTCGGTGGCCATGCATTGCACTGCACTTTTGCCCGCGCGCGGTTCGGCTTTCAGGGCCTTGATGTCCAAGCGCATTTCCGGCGGAAAGCGCTTCGCAAAGTCGTCCCAGGCGGTGTCGGCCCAGGCGGGTTGGCGCTGGCCGATGGCCACCACGCCTAACCTCATGGGTCAGGCCTTGGGGTGGGTCTTGCGCGGTGCCGACTTCTTGGCTACTGCCGTTTTGGTCGATGCCGTTTTGGTCGTTGCCGTTTTACTGGCTGGGCGCTTGGCGGCTGGGCGAGGGTTCGTCGCACGACTGGCAGGAACTCGGCTTGCGGGCGCGCGCTTGGCTGGTGCGCGCTTGGCTGGTGCCGCTTCGGCAACCACTGCCTTCACCACACGCTTTTGTGGCAACTTGGGTGCAGCCACCGGCGCTACGGCGCGTTGCCGTGCCGGGCGTGTGGAGGGTTTTTCTGGTGCGATCTCGGCCGCGTCACGTTCGGCGTTGCGCTTGCGCTTGACGGCCAGGGCTTGGGGCTCTTCCGCTTTCACCAAACCGGTCTTGGCGGGTGCTGACTTCATGTTGACATTCTTGCCGCCCCAGATTTCTTCCAGGTGGTAGTAATCTCGAATGTTGGGCTGCATGACATGGACCACGGCGGCGCCACAGTCGACGATGATCCACTCACCGTTGGCTTCGCCCTCGGTGCGCGGCGGCGGATAACCTGCGGCCTTGACGCTGTCGCGCACACTCGCAGCCAGCGCTTTGGTTTGGCGGTTGCTGGTGCCCGAGGCGATGATCACGCGCTCAAACAAGGAGCTCAAATGCTCTGTGTTGAAGACCACGATGTTCTGGGCTTTGACGTCGTCGAGCCCATCGTGGATGGCGCGTTGCAGTTTGCGGATGTCCATTCAGTTTCCAGGTGCGGCGCGGTAGAGCGCCTGTTGGTCAATATAGCTTGCCACCGGTGCGCACACCAAGTGGTCGATCGGCAGGCCCTGCGCCACGCGTTGCCGGATGTCGGTGGCCGAGATGGGCAGCAAGGGCAGTGGCACCACACGGCGGGTGTGTTGCGCCACCTCGGCGTTGACGGTGTCGTGCACATCGGGCCGACGCGCCACGGCGATTGTCACGCTCGCCAGCAACTCGCGCCACTCCCGCCAAGTGTGCAGCCGCGTGTACTGGTCTTGGCCGATCACGAGGAAGAGGTTCGATTGAGTCATCTCATGCTGTAACTCGCGCATCGTGTCGATGGTGTAGCTGGGGCCTGCGCGGCGCACTTCGCGCTCATCAAGCAAGCAGCGCGGCTCGTCGCCAACGGCCAAACGCAGCATCGCAACACGGTGGACTGCTGGCGTGATGGCGCTGGCCTTTTGCCACGGGGCCCCTGCAGGAATGAAGCGCAACTCGTCCAGGGCGAGCGCCTCCAGCGCAGCGCGCGCCAGCGCCATGTGCGCGTTGTGTGGGGGGTCAAATGTGCCGCCGAAGAGGCCGATGTTGCGCATCACGATGTTGCGTCAGTCGGGGGCATGCTGATCAGCATTCAACCAGTCGCGCGGCGGCAAAAACTCGGTGTAAAGCCGCGCCTCGGCGCTGCGCGGTTCAGGCTGCCAGTCGTAGCGCCAACGGGCCAGTGGCGGCATGGACATGAGGATGCTTTCGGTGCGCCCCCCCGACTGCAAACCAAAGTGGGTGCCGCGGTCCCATACCAAGTTGAATTCGACGTAGCGGCCACGTCGGTAGAGCTGGAAGTCGCGTTCGCGTTCGCCAAAGGGCATGCTGTGGCATCGTTGAACGATGGGCAAATAAGCGTTGACGAAAGCGTCACCCACGGCGCGCATCAGGGCAAAACCGTTGTCGAAGCCGCCTTCAGTGAAATCGTCAAAAAAGATGCCGCCAATGCCACGCGCTTCATTGCGATGTTTGAGAAAAAAATAGTCGTCGCACCAGGTTTTGAAGCGTGGGTATTTGTCGCTTCCAAAAGGTTTCAGTGCGTCACTGCAGGTGCGATGAAAGTGCACGGCGTCTTGCTCAAAACCGTAGTAGGGCGTGAGGTCCATGCCGCCGCCAAACCAGGTCACGACGCCGCCGCTGGCAAGCCGTGCCGCCAACACGCGCACGTTCATGTGGACCGTGGGCACAAAGGGGTTCTGGGGGTGCATGACGAGCGACACACCCAAGGCCTCAAAGGCAGCGCCGGCCAATTCAGGGCGGTTTTGTGTGGCCGATGGCGGCAACGCCTTGCCCCGCACATGGCTGAAGTTGCAGCCGCCGCGCTCGAAGACCTGGCCGCCTTCAACCAAGCGCGAGCAACCGTCGCCTTCAAGCTTGCCACCCGGTTCGCGTTGCCACGCATCCGCGGTGAAGGCGTGGCCATCCACCGCTTGCATCGCAGCACAAATACGCTCTTGCAGATCGAGCAGGTAACGTCGAACTGTAGATAGGTCAAGGCTTTCAAGGGTCGTCATGCAGGCCTCACCTCACAAAAGGTCGCA
>JAYVRO010000529.1:0-3218 GCA_043776165.1 Rubrivivax sp.
GCCTTTGAGCGCTTTTACGACGCCACCCTGGGTTATGCCCGTGCCCTGGCGCGCCGAATGGTCAAGGCCGCTGACCTGGACGACCTGCTGGCCGATGCCTTCTTTCAAGCCTGGCGCGAAGCCGCCCGCTTTGATGCTGCGCGTGGCAGCGCAGTCACCTGGTTGCTGACGCTGGTGCGCAGCCGAGCGCTGGACTTGCTGCGCCGCCAGCGGGCCTCGCCCGAGGTCGAATCCGCAGACGACTCGGTGCACGAAGCCGCCGGTGACACACCCGGCCCAGACGATTTGCTGAGCGGCACCCAGGCCGGGACGCGGTTGCACGCGGCGCTGGTGCAGCTGTCTGGCAACGAGCGCTGGGTGCTGGGCCTGGCCTACTATTCAGAGCTGTCGCACCGTGAAATTTGTGAAACCACGGGGCTGCCGCTGGGCACCGTCAAATCGCTGATCTTGCGTGCACAAGTGAAGCTGCGCGAGCAACTGGCCACCCATTGAAATGACCCCTCTCATGAAATCGCTGGACTCTTCAGACGACATCCCGGTGGTAGATGCCGATCTGGCCGCCGAACTGGCCGCCCACCAAGTTGCCGAGCCGGTCTCGCCGGCCGTGGCCGCGCGCATCAAGCACCGCGTGCTGGACCGCATTGCACGGGCCGAGCCCGGCCACACCACCTTGCACGCCGACGACAACAGCTGGCAGGTGTTCAAGCAAGGCGTAGACATCAAGGTGCTGCATGAGGCCGACGGTGTGATGTCTTACCTGCTGCGCCTGGCGCCGGGTGCGGTGGTCGACGCGCACCGCCACCCCGTCGACGAAGAATGTGTGGTGATGGAAGGCACCGTGCGCATTGGCAACGACCTGGTGGTGCAGGCGGGTGGGTTTCACCTGGCGCACAAGAACACCCTGCACGCGCCCATCACCTCTGAGCTGGGCGCCACCATGTACCTGCGCGGCGCGTCACCGCACATGGCCGACCTGGTCTGAGCGCGGCAGCGCTTTGCTGCTGCATTTGCAGGGGCGGCGCCGGTCAAGACCAGCCCGCATCGACCACGAACTCTTGCGCCGTGATCATGCGCGCCGTGTCGGCGGCCAGAAACATCACCATGTTGGCGATGTCGGCGCCGATCACCCGGCCCGGAATGCAGTGGTTCTCGTCCATGGCCTTCTCGCCCGCTTCATCGACCCACAGCGACACCTGGCGCTCGGTCATCACCCAACCTGGCACCACGGTGTTGACGCGGATGTTGGCCGGCCCCACCTCTTTGGCCAACACGCGGGTGAAGCCCGACATGGCCGACTTGCAGGTGGCGTAGACCGCCAGGTCCAGGTTCTTGTTCTTCCAGCTCACCGAGCCCAGGTTGACGATGGCACCGCCACCGCGGGCACGCATTGAAGGCAGCACCGCCTGCGCCGCAAAAAAATGCGGCCGCAGGTTGATGGCCACACGCTCGTCAAAGTATTCCAGCGTCACCTTGTCAATCGAGTGGCGTTGGTCGTTGGCGACGTTGTTCACCAGCACGTCGACGCCACCGCCAATGCGCTGGGACAGTGATGCGATGGCCGCTTGCAGCGCGGGCACGTCGGTCACATCGCAAGGCTCGAAGTAAACGTTGCTCAGGCCCTCGGCCAGCGCCTTGCCGGCCGCCGCCTCGCGGTCCAGAAACCCGACCTTGCAGCCCTGGCCGGCAAAGCCGCGAACGATGTCAGAGCCGATGCCGGTGGCGCCGCCGGTGATGATGACGCCCTTGCCGCGCAGGCTGTTGTACGTGACGCCGGCGAAATCGACTTTGGGAAGGGTGCGTGCGTTCATGGGTAGATCATCCTTTTGCAGGTCTTGGAGGGGCCAGACCGGTCAGTTTGGCTGTGAAGAGGTGGCACTTTGGATCAAACACAACGCGGGCTTCAAACCGCCCGCATGCCAATGACGATGGCTGACTCGGGCGGCAGCGGCGGCAAGGGCAGGCCCAGGTCACGCAGGTGCTCCCCGCTCACCACCAACGTGCCGGCGGCCAAGGCTTGAAGCACCTCGGTGGTGGATTGTGAGTGCGGAACGTGCGGCAGGTGCAGCGCCTGCAGCCGGTAGCGGCGCGCAGGGTCAAGGCCCTGAACCCGCTGCGGCGGCGTGTAGCGCGGCACCTCTTCAAACCGCCGATACAAACCAAACAAGGCGGCGCTCGCATCGTCGGCCGTGGCCTGCAGCCAGCTCAGGCCGCCCTGCGCGCCCTGGCGCAGCACCCCACCGTGGCACACACCGCGCCATTCTTTGTAGGCCGTGACCCAGCGTGCCAATTCGGCGCGTTCGGCCGGGTTGGCCAGGCGCACGTCGAACTCCAGCCCCAGGTGGCCGAACAACGCAACGCTGGCGCGAAAGGCCAGGCTGTGCGTGCGGCCCGTGGTGTGCGAGTGGGCGGGGCCGATGTGCGCGCCCATGATCTCGGGCGGCATGAACCGCAGAAAACCGCTCTGAATACCGATGCGGGCAAGCGCATCATTGCAGTCGCTCGTCCACACGCGGTGGGTGTGACGCAAGATGCCCGCATCGGGCCGTGCACCGCCCGATGAGCAACTTTCGATTTCCACCAGCGGGTGCGCCGCGCGCACCTTGGCCAGCAAGCGGTACAGCGCCAGGTTGTGCTGCCGATAGGCCGCACGGCCGCGATGGTCAGCCCCCAGCGCGGCGGTGGCAAGGTCGCGGTTCATGTCCCATTTGAGGTAGGCGATGGGGTACTCGGTCAGCAGTGCGTCGAGCTTGTCAAACAGGTACTGCGCCACCTCCTCGCGTGACAGGTCGAGCAGCAGTTGATGGCGGCCCACGACCCGGGCGCGCCCCGCCATTTGCAATGCCCAATCGGGGTGGGCGCGAAACAGCTCGCTGTCCGGATTGACCATCTCCGGCTCGACCCACAAGCCAAACTGCAGGCCCAGGCCACGCACGTGCTCAATCAGCGGCGTCAGGCCCTGCGGATACTTGCGCGCATCAGGCCACCAGTCGCCCAAGGCCGCCTTGTCGTCGTCGCGGCGGTTAAACCAGCCGTCGTCCAGCACAAAGCGTTCGACGCCGACTTCGGCGCCAGCGCTGGCCAGGGCTTTCAGCCCATCAAGGTCGTGGTTGAAATAGACCGCCTCCCAACTGTTCAAATGAACCGGCCGAGGCGCCATGCGCCCGCCCGGCCAGCGCAGCACCGAGCTGCGCACAAAGCGGTGGAAATTGCCGCTCATG